>JALOMF010000425.1 GCA_025455635.1 Saprospiraceae bacterium
ACGTTGCGGTTGCCCTTCTTGAATTTATTGGCCAGCACCTGTCCGGCGTTCACTTTTATCCCGTAGTTAATCTTGTCGTCGAAAGTCTGCTCGCCAGCGATGGTGAGGTTCATGGCGTTGTTTTGGAGGAACATGGTGGGCAGGTAGAAAGTGCTGTTTTTCACTTCCAACCAGTTTTGCATGTCCTCGAACCGCACGTTGCGCAGGTCTTGAATTTTGGCGTAGGTGGCAAATTCATCCAGCATGCTGAAGCCCTTCAGCTCGCCCCGGCGGATGCCCACGCCCGCCCAAACGTGCAGTTTGTCCATCAAAAACACGCCCGTGGAATCCCAGAAAGCATGGATGAGCAGCTTGGAGTTCATCTGCCCGGAGAGGTTCTCGGCCTTGAGCACGGTTTGCCCGACGTTGTCCGTTTGCTGGAAAAACTGCTTCACGTCAATCATTTGGCAGTCCACTTTTGCCTCCAGCCGGGGCGATGCTTCGAAGAACACGGTTCCGTCCAACTCAAACTTGCCCGACATGCCGCTGGCACCGCCCTCGATGCGCATTTTTGAGTCTTCGAAAACAAGCGTGCCGTCGAAGTCCCGGCCCTCGATTTTGTTGTAAACGAACTCGTCCACTTGGGCGTTGAAGCTGCCCTTGAGCAGGTCGGTGATGCGGCGGCGGTCTTCGTTCTTGTCCACCTTCAGCGAGTCGAAAACCTCGGCCTGCACCTCTCCTTCCTTCACGGGCACGTCGGTCAGTTTTATCAGCTTCGCAATGTCCATGACGGGCGAGGTGAGCTGCGCCGTGAAGTCGAGGTAGGCGTTTTCGGAGTTGAGGGAGTCGGCGAGCAGCACGGGCAGCAGGTTTTGCACCGAGGCTTGGAGGTTTATCTCGCTGCCAGCGCCTTGGAGTTTCAGGTTTTCGAGGGTGAGTTGGTTGTCCCGCAGCAGCAGCTTGCCCGTGTCGAAGACCAGTTTTTCGCCGTTGATGTCCAGCGCTGCATCGTCAAAAACCACGTCGCCGCTCATCTCCACCGTGGCGATGCTACGGACGTTGACCATGTCGCTGTAAAAGCCACTGAGGCTGAGGTTCTGGATTTCCACCTCGCCGCTGCCCCCGGTGATGGCCGGGTTGTTGAGTAGCCCGAAGGCTTCCCCGACGGCGATGGCCCCATCGGCTTTGAGACTGATTTTTGGGTCGTCGAGGTCTTCCACCCGCAGGCTGAGTGTGATGAGCTGGCGGTTGAGGTAGCCCTTGAAATCGGTTATTTCGAAGACCGACTGCTGGTTGTTGCGCCCCTCGCCGTTGGTGAAGTGGGCGTCAAACGACACGTCCTTGAACGGCTCGGCGAGCCGTGGGCTAGAGAGCTTGCCGTCGTCGAGGCCGAACTCGAAATTGATGGCGGGCCGCTCGGTGGCGTTCAGTTTCCCTTTCACGAGCGCCGCAAACTTGAACCGCCCCGTGCTGCTGAAATCGCCGAAGGCGCTCAAAAACTGTGAGGGCATCAAGGCGATGACCGACTCCAGGCTGGCGTCCTCGGCGGCCACTTTCAGGTCAAAATCAGTAGATTTTTCCTTGGACAAAATGGAGCCTTTGACGTCGAAGGCGTTGTCGGCCACCTTCACCCTTACCTCCTCGAAACTGTATTTGCCCTGCTCCAAATCCACGGAAATGACGGCATCGTAGCCCCATTTTTTTCCTTCCAAGTAGCGGGTCTGGTCAATGTCAATAAAATTGGAAACGAGGCTGGCCGTGCTTTTTAGGTCGAATTTTTTCTCTGAAAACAAGCCCGAGAACGTGGCCGACTCCACCTGCGACATCATTTCCTGCCGCAGTTTTTGGTCTTCGTAAATGATTTCCATGCGCTGCAGTCGGGCATTTTCGAGCGAGATATTGAACTTGCTATCCTCGGACCCCGATTTGCTCGGCTTGAAAATATCGTAGTTGGCCTTGCCTGCCTTGTCCACCAGCACCTTGAGCGCACCGTCCCGCACGGCCACGGAATGCACCTTCACTTGGTCTTCGAAGAGGCTCAACAGGCGAAAGTTGAAGGCGACTTCCTCGGCTTCGAGCAGGCGGGTTTTGCCCATGCCCATCAGCGTTACGTCCCTCAGGCTGGCCGTGGCGTTGGGAAAGTCTCGCAGCAGGGAGAGGTCGAAGCTGCCCACTTTCAGCTCTGTTTTCAGTTGCTTATTGATCTGGGAAATGAGCTTTTTGCCAACGGCCTCTTGGAAAAAGGCGGCAATGACCACCGCTGCTACGACCGTCAGGACTACTACCCCCACCAGCCCCAAAACTCCCCGTTTTACTTGCTTTTTCATGGTTTGATACGATTGTTTGCTTTTGTACTTGCGCTTTCATGTTGCAGCGCTAAAGGTAAAGGAATCGAGCGGGGCAAGTGTTCGTGGGTTAAACCAAAATATTTTGCAATACAAGGAAAAGTGGCAAGATGAAGTTTGGAAAACTAAAAAGGCAAGCTATAAAACGAGAAAAGCCTCCAAGGAAATCCTTGAAGGCTTTTAATCAGGGTGGGCGCACACGGATTCGAACCGCGGACCCTCTGCTTGTAAGGCAGATGCTCTGAACCAGCTGAGCTATGCGCCCCTTTCGCTTCTCTTTTAAAGCGGGTGCAAATGTAGGAACATTTACTTATGTGGTGCAAGTCAACTTAGATTTTTTTTAAAAAAAATAGTTCGATTCACTGCGGAAACAAAAAAAGCCCCGTGCAAGCTAGCTGCACGGGGCTTTGGGATAGGGTGAGTTACGGCTTATCCACCTTGTCAAAGTCCCCCGCCTTCACATAAGTGAGCTTCGTGGGGTCCACGTACTTCTTCATGGCGGCGTTGATTTGCTCCGGCGTCAGTGCCATGATTTTCTTCTCCAACTCGGCATCCCACAGCATCGTACGGTCGAGTTGCAGGTAGTTGTTCAGCGTGCCGGAGAGGCCCCGGTCGTCGGAACGGTTCATCCCCCGGCTTTGGATATAGCCCGACTTGGCGGCCTCCAGTTCCTCGGCGGTGAAGCCGTCCTTGCGCATCTTGTCAATCTCTTCCTTGAAAGCGGCTTCCACCTTCGTGGCGTTCTCCGGTGCGCAGATGGCGAAGGTCTGGAACATGCCCGACTTCTCGAAGCTGCTGGCGCTCACGCTGCTGCCCACGCCGTAGCTCAGGCCGTCCTTCTGGCGGATGCGCACGGCAAGGCGGCTGTTCAGAAAGCCCCCGCCGAGCATGAAATTGCCCATCACGAGCGCTGGGTAGTCGGGGTCGGCATCGCTGATATTGAGCGGCATGCCGGCGATGAACACGGCATTGGCCTTGTCCGGCGTCTTGATGTCCTCGCTCGTCGGCTTCACTTCCTTGAAGCTTTGCGTAGGCCGGGTGTAGCCGCTGGGGCTTTTCCAGTTGCTGAACTGGTCGAGCGTCACCTTCTTGACAGCGGCTTGGTCGAAGTCGCCTACCACGGCCACGGTGGCATCGCTAGTGCCGTAGAATTTCTTGTAGAACGCCTTCACGTCGTCCAGTTTTAGGTTCTTGATGGCTTCGGCCTCTTCGTCCAAGGTCATCACGGCCCGGATGTCGCCCTTGGGGTAGTGGCTGTTCATCGTGCCCATGAATTTGGTGAAGGCCAGCGCCTGTGGGTCGCTGCGCTGCGACTCGATGGAAGCCAGCTGCTCCTCCTTCAGTTTTTCAAATTCTTCCTGCGAAAACGTTGGGTTCTTTAACATATCGCCCACGAGCTGCATCACCTCCACGAGGTTGTCATGTTCCGTCTCGATGTTCACGCCAGCCGTGGCGCCGCCGCCAAAGATTTGCACTCGGGCCTTCAGGCGGTCGAGTTCATCCTGGATTTGTTGGCGGCTCTTGGTCTTCGTGCCCTTGTCAAGCATCATGGCCGTGAAGCTGGCTGCCACGTCTTGGTTCATCAGTGTTTTTTCATCACCAAAGCGCAGCGTCATGCGGGCCGACACGCTGTTGCCCCTGGTTTCCTTCGGCAAAAAGGCAAACTCGATGCCCTTGTCCGTAGCCTCGCCACGGGTGGTGCGCTTCTCGATGTTCTCCGGCGATGGGTCGAAGTTTTCGCCTTCGGCAATGGCCGCCTTGCCCTTGTAGTTGGCGAGGATGGTGGCGAGGTTCGGCGCATCGGGAATCTCGGAGCGGTCTGGGGCCTTGTCCGGTATGAAAAGGCCGTTGGTGCGGTTGCTCGGCTTGAAGTATTTTTTTGCTACCGCAACGACTTCGTCCGCCTTCACGCCCTCCACGTAGTCACGGAACAGGAAGGCCAAGCGCCAGTCGCCCATGGCGATGTACTCGCTGGCCCGCAGGCCCACGGAAGCCCAGTTCCCAGTCCTTGAGCAGGCGCTTTTTCGCACGGTCAACCTCCTCGGCGGTAGGCGGCGTGGTGGTCAGTTCGTCCAGCACTTTCAGCATCGTTTTCTGGGCATCGTCGAGCGAGTTTTCCATGCGCACGTCGGCGTTCAGGTAGATAAAGCCGCCTTCGGCGAGTGCTGGCGCAAACGACCAGACCGTGGCCGCTTTCTTGGTTTCCACCAGCGCTTTGTAGAGGCGTCCGGCAGGTTC
>JALOMF010000426.1 GCA_025455635.1 Saprospiraceae bacterium
AAACAAAAGAAGTACATGTATATCGTGGCAAGCAGATGACCATTTGCACGGGTGATGATATTTGTTAGTCAGAGCCAGTGATTCCAGGGTTTTTGATAAAGGCGGCGGAGTTTTTTAAATAGCAGGAATCCACACCCTCACCCCCTCCACCGTAGCCCCCTTCTTTGCATCGCCGCTGCCAGCCCAATCGCCGTCCTTGGCCGCTACCCACGCAGCTTTGCCTTTCAGCTTCACGGCATATTTTACTGAAAAATCGGAAGCCAGCGACCCTGACAACGAGATGGAAATGCCCACCACCGAGCGCCGTTTGTTCACCGTTTTAGCGACAGCGCCATTCGTTGCGGCGGCGGTTTCGCCCATGTTTTTCACCATCAATTTACAGGAAACATGCAGGTCGGGGTGAAAAGGCTCCAAGCTGACTTGCAGCCCCAGCAAGCGCTCTCCCGCCGTGGGCGGGCCTATGGCCACATCGTTTGCCAGCGGCGCATTGGCGGTTTTGTTGAAATGCGCCAGCCCGTTCACCTTGAAAGCGGGCGCATCCGACTTGGGCTGCCCAGCGGCGAGGGCGTTCTGCACGGCCTTCTCGGCATTGAGGCGACCGTAGCCGTAGAGCGGGCTGTGGCCATTGGCACCGTAGGCGCCCTGTACCTCGTCAATGCGGTCGCAGGAGTTGCGCAGGATGGTCTTCACCTGCTCCCAAGTGAGAGCGGGATTGGCGGCCAGCATGAGCGCCACCGTGCCAGCCACGCCGGGGCAGGAGCTTGATGTGCCGCCGAAAGTGGCCGTGTACTGCCCGTCCCTGTCGCCGACGAGGTGCTCGGCGTTGATGCCGCCGCCGTTGTAGCCGTGCTTTCCTGTGCGGTCGGTGGTCCAGATGCCGGGCGTCTTGGGCCGGGTGGGGTTCAGTTTCGGTTCGAAAAAATCGTTGCTGGGGAAGCAGCACCAGACCGCCTCGCCGAAATCGCTGTACACGCTACGGCGGCCCGTGTCGTTGCAGGCAGCCACGGCGACGACCTTCGGGTAGCTGGCGTACTCGTCGAACTTCACATCTTCGTTGCCGTTGCCAGCGGCCCAAGTGATGACGCAGCCCTTGCCGCCCCGGCCCTTCTCCACGGCGTAGTCAATGGCAGCCTTGGCGCTGTCCGGCAAGCGGGCATGACGGGTGTGGAGCGGGTCTTTGTTGTTCCACCAAGCGCCGTCCTCCGGCCCCCAGCTGCACGAAATGATGTCGGCCCCGTTGTCGGCGGCCCACTTGAACGCCTTGGCCTCGCTGATGCTGCCGATGCTGCCGAGCCGGATGGGCATGAGCTTGGCGTCGGGGGCCACGCCGCTGGCCTTGCCCTTGCCGCTGGCGCAGGCCACCCCGGCGCAGGCCGTGCCGTGGCGTTCGCTGGGGTGCTTGGGCTTGGCGTCGTCGGAGTTGGTGACGGTGTCACGGGGGGCTACCACCTTGCCCTCGAACTCCGGGTGTGAGGTGTCCACCCCGTCGTCGAGGATGGCGATGGTGGTGCCTGCGCCCCGACTGAGCGCCCAAGCCGCCTCCACATTGGCGTGCTGGCTGATGGTGACGCCGTTCACCTGCGTCTCCCTCAGGTGCCACTGCATCGGGTGCACGAACTTGAAATTGCGCTCCCGCACCAGCTCTGGGTGGCAGGCTTCCACTTCGGGGAGTGCGAGCAGTTTTTGCGCCAGCTCAAACACGCCCAGCCCCGTGCCTGCTGGCGTTCCTATGAAATAGGAGTTCGGGGTGATGCCGAGGTCTTCCTTGACCGTCAGCTTGTATTTTTTGATGATGGCTTCGCAAGCTGTTTTGGGCAAATCGGGCTTGAACTGTAGGTAAATGTTTTCGGTGTAAACGACGATGCTCCCGGTCACGGGGTCTTTCAGTGCCCGCCCGGCGAAGCGGACGCCGTCCTCCTTGGCGAGGCATCGGCGGGCGGCGTTGCGCATGGCCGTCGCCGATTTTTCGCCTGCGGCAATGGCCCGATAGACCGTCACGTTGGCCTCCGGAAATGCGGCGATGGGCAGCAGCGAGGGCACGACGTCCCGGCTTTGGGTGGAGAGGGTAAGCTCGTCGAGGGGCAGGTCGCCCTCGGTGCGCACGACGACTAGGTCTTTCGCTTCGGCGAGTTGGAAGGTTTCGCCGTTTTTTCCGCCGTAGGTGAATTGGTACATGGTTTTTTAATGATTATTTGGTGAATGAGAAATAGAAAACTAGGGCTTTATAGTGCAAGCCAAATGTAGTGATATTTGAATTTTAAAATGCAATTTTCAAACTCAATACTTCACCACCTTCACCCACCCCACCCGGCCATTGGAGCTGGCCCGTAGCAGGTACATCCCGTCCGGCAATGGGCGGAGGCTGATTGGCTCGTCCCCCAGCAGTTTTTGCGAAGCGACCAACTGTGCCGCCGTGTTGAAGACGGCGATGGTCGTTTTTTCGGGGTCGATGCCGGGTGGGAGGTTCAGGTAAAGCTCGTCGGTTATGGCATTAAAATGATGTACAGACAGTTTGCCATCCATTGTTTCCTTGGTGTCAACTACCACAGTTAGTGGCATGGTGCAGCTCACATCGTTTTGGTGATTGGTGTCTAAATGGTTGTTGGGGAGAGATGTCCAAAAGCAGAGGTCAACCTGCATCCCAGACGGGTCTTGCCCAAAGCGTACCAACTGATAGCCCCAGTCCAATTGCGTGGTAGTGCCGGCTAGGAGGTTTAGGTTCGTGAATGTTTTTTGGAAAAAACTGATGTTGTCACAAGCGAAACTCCATGCGTCGTAATAAGGGATTTCAAGGTTTAAGGTTAGCTCATTGATGGTTGAATTGCCTTTATTTTCAACGGTAAGAAGCAAGTCGCTGAACCTTACGCCGTAATTCATGTCCCAATCTACCAGGTATGCCGACCCGTCGCTAGTGAAAGTGACTTCGTTGATGGCGATATCCGTATCGGTGTTCAACGTACTGCCGTTTAGATTAAATTCTTTTAGGAAAGAAGCCTTATTGCCATGTTCTTGGGTGCCATAGCCTTCCAGGCCCCCGACAAAAAAGCCATCATTTTTGAAAGCAAGAGCCGTAAATGCTTGATTTTCGCCTACCAACGGCGTGGTGCTCAATAAACTCAGGGAATCGCCAAGCCGAAGAACCGCTGGTGTGGAGGTGAGCACGGCGATTTCATTGCTCGTGAAATCAATGTCCGTAATACTGTCGCTTTGCACGCCGAATGACGACAAAACTGTGAACTCAGGGCTGTAGATATTGAGCAGATTGCTCGACTGTGCAAGATAATTGCCGTTTGGCAGGATTTCTAGGCGCTCAAAAACCAAACTTGGATTCGTAGATACAATTTCGCCATCGCTGGTCAATTTGACCAATCCCGCTGTAGTAGCTACCAAAATCGTATCACTTGGTGTGATTACCAAGTCCCGGATACTGAAGCCATCCAGTTCAATGCCCCAAACTTCGGTGCCTTCCATATCCAGCTTCGATAGGGAATTTTCGGAAGCCCAGCCTCCTGGGCCAGTTGCAAAAACGAGGGTATTATCGCTGAACCTAGCAGCAGGCCCCGTATAACGGGCATTTAATGTGCTGAAAGTTGGTGGACTCTCATTCCAGTATTTATCGAATTTGTAAAAACGCTCTATAAACACATCGCAATCAACTATGCCAGCAGTAAAAACAACCGATAAATCTGGCAATTCGATGATGTCTGAGATTTGAGTATAATTGTTTACGTAGCCATCCATCAATGATTTTTGGAAAATCACCACACCATTGCTGTCAAATACAGTAAGCCCGGTTCCATTGCCATGAACGAGTATGTATTGGTTTTGCGAAGTATGGAGGATGTCTGCGCCTGACTCGGAGAAGTCATGGTTGCCCACCCACTCGATTTGCCCAAAAACAGCGGAGGAAGCAACGAATAGGAGGAAGAAAGAGAAGACGTTTTTCATGATACAGGATTTTGAGTTGAGAGAAAGTCAGCAATTTACCTCAAAAAGAGCCATGACTCACATTGCGGAGCCGCTAATTTTACCAAACAAGCAACAAAAGCCCGATTTTTGCAGTCTATTTGACATCTAAATTTTGACAATGAAAAAATACCTGCTCGCCACGGCCTTCGCCGCTACCCAGATTGCATTGCTGGCGCAAATGTCTCCCGAACTGGCCACCACGCCACCGGACTTCCCAAAATTGACCGCTACCGCCAATGCCGCCCCCTACGCCGCCACCATCACCGCCGAGGACATCCGCAGCCACCTCACCGTGCTGGCCTCCGACGAGTACGAGGGCCGGGAAACCGGGGAAGA
>JALOMF010000427.1 GCA_025455635.1 Saprospiraceae bacterium
TTTCCCGAATGACGCCGCCGCCTCCCGCCGACGTTCAGACCATGATAGAGGATATCCGCATCCCCAAAGGCTCAACGGCGGCACATGACCATTAGCACATAATTTTATAGCTAGTCGCTTTTAAAATTGATGCTTGGGTTAAGCAATCTAGCAGGCTCTTTTGAGCGGAGGGGTTATCAAACCCCGGCGTTCCGGGACACCGGGGTTTGATAACCCCTCCGCTCAAAAGAGCCTGCCATCAACTTTAAATGCGTTCATCTACAATAGCTTTAATCGCAAGCTATTGGAAAATCATACCGGACGAAGGTGCTATGTTTGCGGTGGAATTGCCGCATGAATATGGTGTCTAAACCCATTTTCAACCATATTCTCGTTTAATGAACTTTTGACCACTAAAACGCCTTTTGCCGGAAAACAAGTTTAGCTGCATAGTTGCGACATGAAAAACCTGAAAAAAACAACCATCCTTCTCCTCCTCATTGCCGCAGCCGTTTGGGTGCTTTCGCAATTCGTACGGCTACCATTCTTGCCCGTACACCCCCACGCCGCCATACCGCAGCATACCGCAGTGATGCTTCAACTCGGCCCCGATGACCTGAAAAACCTGCAATCGGAGGCGGGGAAAATCAGCTTGGCCAGCTTGGCAGCCCCCACCACTTTGGTCGCTGACTTGGCGGCCTACCAAAAGCATTTCGCCCCCATTTTTACCCAAAAAAAACAAGCCGAAACCCTCGCCCTGCTCCAGCCGACCCGCAGCCGGGGGCTGGATGCCATGTTCATCTTCGATGAAATGCGGGGCAACGACCTGGCCGCCATTTTGGGCAAAAACCGGGACTGGCGCATGCGCAAATCCTTGTTCAAGGGCCACGAGGTTTTCACGGTGAAAATCGGGGCCGACGAGTTCGCCTTTGCCCGCTACCGCAACCTCCTGCTCTTTGCCCGCCATGCGTATTTGGTGGAAAACTCCCTCAGCCAACTGGGCCGCCCCGCCAGTTCGCTCTGCCGGGACAGCGGTTTTTCAGGCGTGGCCAAGGCAATTTCGCCTTCGGCAAACGAGCTGCCCGTGCTGGTCAACCTGGCCGAGCTGGGGCCGCAGTTCAGCCCACTGCTCGACCCCGCAGGCGTCCACTCCCTCGATGGACTGGGCGGCGTGGCCCGCTGGCTGCGCCTCGATTTGCCGCTCGGCAACCAAGCCACCACTTGGCACGGTACCTTCAGTTTGGCCGAAGGCCACCCCATCATGGACGCCAATGCCAAGGGCAAACCCCACTCTTACAAACAGGCGCTGACGGCCCTGCCCGACAACCTCGCCGCCTTCGTTTGGCTCTCCTGCGACCGCATCACAGCGGACAAGGAATCGGGGCTTTGGCGCACCTACCTCGCCCCTTGGGCAGCCGACGAAGTGGCCATCGCCTACGGCGAACCGCTGGAAGCGGGCGCTTCTGAGCAGTTTTTTTTGATAAAAACCAAGGACGCAAAGTCGGCGGAGGCCAAAATGGAAGCCCTCGCCAAACGCCTCGAAAGCCCGGAAGTGGCTGATTTTCAGGTGTTTAAAATACGGCGGTTCAAAGGGCTGCCGCTCGATAAAATGCTGCGGCTGAACGGCCAAATGGCTGCCCCCTACGGCACGGTGCTGGGTGAGTACGTGCTGTTTTCCAACTCGAAAAACGGCATCGAACGCTGGCTGGAGAAGTACCTCGCTGGGCAGACCTTCGCCAAAAATGCCGAGTTCCTGCAAACGCTGCAAGGCTTGGCAGCAAACCCCGACGGCCTGCTACACTTTGCCAGCGACCAAGCCTGGCCCTTGGTTTCACCGCTTTTCGACGAGGGCGTTTTGGCGAAAATCGGTCGCAACCCCCTGAATTTCAGCCACTTGACCGCCAGCTACACCCGAAGCGGGAAGGTCTGCGAACTGCAATTTTCGACCTCGGCCCCTACCGCCAAGGCAACGGAAACGGCCCCGGCCAATATCCTCTGGAAGACCCCGCTCGGCAGTGCAGCGGCCATCGCACCCGCCGTTTTCACGAACCCGCAGTCGGGCGAAGTGGAAATCTTCGTGCAGGACGCTAGCCGCACCGCCTACCTGCTCTCCAAGTCGGGGCGCATCCTGTGGCGGCGGGAACTGGGCGAGCCGATTTTGTCAAAAATCTGGCAGCTCGACCTGAACAGCGACAGCGAAATGCAGTTTGCGTTCAGCACGGCCAGCGGCATCTACGTCGTGGACCACGAGGGCGAGGACGTGGCGGGCTTCCCGCTCAAGCTCCAAACCCCAGCCAGCAACGGCGTCACGGTCATTGATTTTTTCAAAAGCAACGAGTACCAGTTTTTCATCGCCTGCGAAAACGGCTCGGCCTACGGCTTCGACGAGCGGGGCAGCCCGGTGGAGGGATGGCGGCCCAAAACGGGCATCGGCACGGTGCGTCACCCGCTCACGCATTTTCAGGCCAAGGGCAAGGACTTCCTCGTGCTGCTCGACACGGCGGGCATGCTGAACGTGTTCCAGAAGAACGGCGAGTACCGTTTCCCGAAGAAGGACTTGCTGGCAAAAATCCCACAAGCCCCTGATTTTCAGGCAGATGGGGACAGTTACCGCATCGTTGTTTGCGACGAAAAAGGCCGGGTGACGGTGACCAACCTCGAAGGGGCAGGCTTCAACCTGAACCTAAATGTGGGCACCAAAAGCTCCCATTCAGGGGCCGGGGGCAGGGTTAAATTCGCCTTCAGCAACGTGACGGGCGACGAACGCAAGGACTACCTGGCTTTGAGCGGTAGCGATTTGGCGGTGTTTTTTTATGAAAAAAGCAGCTTCAAAAAAGCGTTCAGCCATGCCTTCGGGCAGCCGCAGGACGCCGTTTTTGCGGTGCAATGGGTGGGGCGTGAAAAGGCGCTCGTGGGCACTGTTTGCGAAGCGAAAAGCCAAATCAGCCTGCTGGATGGCGAGGGCAAATTGCTGCCACAGTTCCCGCTGGCTGGCACGACTGAGTTTTCCATTGTTGACCTGCTGGGCGATGGCAAGCCCGTGATTTTGACGGGGAACGGGGCGAGCGTGGTGGCGTATTCGCTGGAATGATTGCGTCAAAACTGGATTTCCCAGCGAAAGCAGTCGAGGTCGTTCACAAGCTCCTCCCCCACTTTTGCGAAGCCGCTTTTTTCCAGCACCCGGTTGGAGGCGTGGTTGAGCTGGTTGGTGTAAGCGACGAAGTTTTGGAGGCCAAATTCATCTTGCCCGTATTTCATAAGCCGCTTCGCTGCCTCGGTGGCCAATCCTTTTCCTGTGAATTCTTTGGAGATGGTGTAGCCGATTTCCACCTCGTTGCCCGGCTCGAAGTGCAGGTGCCGGAACACCGAATACCCGATAAACTGCTGACGGTCAAGGGATTCGATGGCCAGCACGCCGAAGCCGGGGTTTGCGGCAGCGTATTTTGCCCATAATTCCATGCGCTCCAACACGGGCGCAGGCTCCGTCACCACGGGCCGGATGAAGTGCATGGCGACGGGGTCGGACTGCAAGCGGTAAATCTGCGGGAAGTCATCGTCGTTGATGAGGCGGAAGGAAAGTCGGTCGGATTGGAACTGCATGAAACGTGTTGGTTGGTGGCTCGAAAAAAGCCAAAGTAGCGGCAATGCCATCTAATTTCAACAAAAATGACCGCAAAACTCAGTTTTTGGGCAAAAAAATAGTAAGAATCGGGCTGTTATCCGTTTTTTGCAAAAAATATTCAAAAAACATATCAAACATCCCATGCTACTGGAACACCTCAACACCGCCCGCCTGCGGTTCAGGCCGCTAACCCTCGCCGACAAGCCCCGCTTGATGGGCTTTTTCAGTGACCCCATCGCCACCGAATTCCACTTCATCAAGACCGACCTCGATGCCTACGCCGATATGTGGCTGCGTCGGCAATTGGGCCGCTACGAAAACGAGCAGGGCGGCCTCCACGCCGTCGAGCTGCTCGAAACGGGCGAACTCATCGGCCAAGCGGGCCTGCTCTACCAGTGGGTGGACGGCATCCCGAAATGGGAGGTCGGCTACCACTTCCTCCGGGAATTTTGGGGGAAAGGCTACGCAACCGAGGCCGCCCAAGCCTGCCGTGATTTTGCTTTTGAAACCGAGATGGCCGAAACGCTCATCTCGCTCATCCACCCCGACAACCTGCGCTCACAGGCCGTTGCGAAGCGGAACGGCATGTCGGAATGGAAGCGCACGACTTGGCGGGAGTTCCCGGTGGTCGTGTACCGGGTGCGGCGCAGCGAATGGGAAATTGGGAAATTGTAGAACGCCCGCCAATTTACTT
>JALOMF010000428.1 GCA_025455635.1 Saprospiraceae bacterium
CGCATTGTAAAAATCACTCAGTTCTTTGCTTTGTATCCCTCTATGGTAGTGCACTATACCCTTGCAATAGTTGACCGTAATTTCCCTTTCATTGGCAGGTATATAATGGCTGTATTTTTCAACAAACTGCTCCGCCCACTGGATTTCACCGACCGTCAAGCCTGTCGCCGTTATGTTCATAAATGCGGAGGACGGGATGGAATGGGCGAAAAAACCTTCTTCCATCTCCAATTTATACAATTCAAAAACAAAGCGTTTATGTGGTATCGAGCCTTGGTTTGCCATCGGCACGGCGTAATTCCGCAATTGATTGATGGAAAGGTCACGCTCAAACTGGCTCATCTGCTCGAAGGCGCTGAAAGCAATGCCCCTCAGCTGCTCAATGTCCATTTCTAATTGCCCGCCCAGCAAGGCCACCAATTTTGAAAAAAACGGTACGGTTTCGGAACGCCCAAAAGCAGGTATTTCTGCCATTTGAAGGGCAAGCTGGAGGAAACTGCTTGATTGGTCAGTGCGGACAAGGCGGTTCCGCACGATGCTGTTCGCTTGGTTTTGGAGCATCACCAAGGTGAAGTACTGCTCAAAATCAATAAGTGCGTCGTTCAGTAGTTCGTCTTTGTGCCTAAACCCCCCAAGGCCTGGGTGGTAGTAAAGCATTTCAGCTAGTTCAAAATGCTCCCGGTAGTAGCTCCTGCCCCTGTCTTTCGCCGCCTCCAGCGTTTTCATCCTAGCCACTATGGTCGCCTGAAAAAGCTCGTGGCTTTCCCGCTCGCCCATCGCTTTGGCCAGCAGCTTGGCTTGCAGCTCTTCCGATTTCCACAGTTCTTTTTGAATGAGGTACCGCTCTATGCCCTGCGTGAGCAACGTCATTAGCTTGCGCAGCTTGGGGTAATGCTTGCACAGCAGCGAAAATAGCTTTGCCACGTCTTCCGTGGGGTTCACAAACGGTGCGGCCAACTGTCGCTCAAGGTCCAGCAGCTCCCTCGAAGTGAGCACCTGTATCGTTTTTATCAGCTTGGCATCCAGCATGGTAGACGTATTAATCTTGTTTGAATACGCAAAAATATCAAATAATTCAGAACAAAAATAATTTCAATCTACCGAGTTAACTATTTGTATTTCAATAGTATAAAAACCAAAAAACACTTTAATGTTCACCAAAAAAACAGTGTTTTAGAGAACAACTTTGACCACATTGGACTTGTTGCGCCCTGCTGGATGGCCGTACATTTGTCCAACAAATAACAAAAACACGCACTAGTTGAGTCTAAAAAATCAAATACAGGTTCGGTAAAATTAGCCTCAGACCAAAGATATTAGCAGTTGCATAAGTTTCTCTGCTCAAAGAATCTTCATTATGTCTGGCGGATAGGGTAAGCATCATACTTTATACCGCCAGATTTTTTTTGTCTCGAAAGATAAACACGAATGCGAACACGGTAGATAAACCAACAATTCTACTGGTTTTTTCCCAAAAAATAAGGCTTGGCAACCGTTTGGTCGCCAAGCCTTTTTCTTTTTTCGGCTTTGCTGAATCAGAAAACCAACATCTTCTTCGTAACGCCCATTCCATTCAAGCTAACTTGGTAGAAATACGTGCCGCTTGGCAGACTCCCCCTGTCGAACCTGACACGGTGGGCGCCCGTCGGGTATTTGCCTTCGGCAATCCTCATGACGAAGCGGCCTTGTGCGTCCATCAAGTTGATGGTCACTTGCGTGTTGTCGAAGCTGTTGAACGTGATGGTCGTGTAGGCATGTACCGGGTTGGGGTAATTGCCCACCCCGAACACGTCCGCTTTCTCCTCTTGGGCCGAGCTTACCTGCTTGAATATCGGCAGAATCTCGAAGTCTTGGAAGAGAACCTGGCTCAAGTTGGTCAGGCCAAACCAGTCTTGGATGACGCTGGCATACACTTGCCTGAAGTCGTGCACCATCGGTACGTCGGCACTCTGGGCCAAGGTGTTCGGAATCTGCGGGTTCTCGCCGATGATGCCGGGGTTCACCCCTTTTCCAAAAACGAAAAGCGGGGCAGCAGCGCCGTGGTCGGTGCCCATGCTGGCATTGGAGGCGATGGTGCGGCCAAACTCCGAGTAGGTCATGCCCGCCACGATGTCGTCCTTGCCCATGAGCCGCAGGTCATCCTGGAAAGCATAAATGGCCGACGACACCCTGCCCAACAGCTCGGCATGGAAGCCTGCCGTCGGTTCATTGGCTTCAATCTGCTCGCTGTGCGTGTCGAAACCGCCGATTGACACGACATAGACGGGCGTGGTAAGCCCACCACCAATCAGCCTGGCCACCACCCGCAGCTGGTCGGCCAAATAATTTCCCGAAGGGTAGAGGTTGGACAAATTATTGGGCTGTGCGTCCACTGCCTCTTTTATCACCTCAAAATAGGCTTGCCCCTTGTTGGACATCAGTTGGATGTACTCCAGCTCATCGCCGTAAGGTGAAGCAGGCGTTGGCTCTTCGATATCGTTTAGGTAGTTGTTGTCCAGCCCGTCGGGGGTGTTGGGCACCACCATGCCCATCGGGAAGGCGCTGCCCATGAAGGCCAAGGGGAGGAACCCGCCCACTTGAATGGCCAGCGGGTCGGGTGCGTCTTGGTTCGGATACCCCTCCGGGAACATGGGGTATTCCGAATCCAGCATGCGTCCCAGCCAGCCCGTGTCCACATACTGCGAGCTGTCGCTGGCCGTTTGCCAGATGTCCATGGAGCGGAAGTGGGAGTAGTCCTGCTGCGGGTAGCCGACGTTCTGCACGATGCTCACGAGGCCGTCGTTGAACATGTTGCGAAGCCCGGTCATGGCAGGGTGCAGGCCCGTGTTGTCCACGCCATCGAGGCCGAGCACTTGGTTCTGGTTGATGAGGATGTCGCCCCGGTGCGCATAGAGGTTGCTGTACTGGTCGAGCGGGATGAGGGTGTTCAAGCCGTCGTTGCCGCCGTTCAGTTCGATGAACACCATGATTTTGCCGCTGAGGCTGGCCGCTGCGCCCAAGCTGCTGAACATGCTGTTGCTCGGCAATGGCGTGATGGAGAAGCCTTTATGGTAAAACGGCGTGAGTGCTGCGGTAAGCCCTGCCGTGCGAAGGAAATTTCTTCTTTTCATAATTCTTTTGTTCAATGATGAATTAGGAACGAGGGATGAGGAATGAAAATGGGCAAAGCCACCATTCGTCATTTACCATTCATTTACGCCAGGTTGTACTCTGGCAACAACATGAGATAGCCCAGCATATTGGTCAACCGGGTGCGCACCACCGCCAACGACATGGGGTCGGTCGGGTCGTTCAGGTAGTCGAACCAAGCGATGGTCCAGTAGCTGTCGCTGGGCAGGCCAGAGAGCAGGATGTTCTTCAGCAGCGTTTTTTTCACGTCGGAGATGGGCTGCGAAAGCAGGATTTTCAGCGAATCGTCAATCAGCGCCACGGGGTCGCTGGGGTCGCTGAACTGGCTCACGAACGCGATGGGGTCTAGCTGCAAGACCAAGCCATTCACCGTTTCCAAATTGCCGGAGAACATGGCCAGCACATAGAAATTGCGGTCGCGCACCGTGTTGCTGTTTATCCACATGCGGTAGTACAGGGGTGATTGCCGGAAGGCTTGCCAGCCTGCCACGTTGGGCGGGTCGCCGGGCACCATCTGCATGGACTCCATGAAATAGCGCAGGAAATATTTCATCGTAATATCGTCCCAAGGCGTGCCAGTTGGTATCAACATGTTGTAGCTGCGCATGGTGCCAATGATAAAGTCCACGGGCGTGCGGATGAAGCAGCCCTTGTTCGTTGCCTCGAAAAAATGGGTGCTCTTGAGCAATGCCTCCACGACGGGCTTGATTTCGTAGCCGTTGCTGCGGAAAATTTGCGCCAGCGGCTGAATCACGTTTGCCTCTGTGGTGGCATCAATATTATAATAAACGAACCAGCGGTAGAGCTTGCGGCAGAGAAACTCGGCCACTTCGTTTTTGGCAAAAATCATGTCGAGCATGGCGTCCAGCTCCTGGTCGCCGCCATTGGGGCCGCCCACGCCCTGTATCACGGTGTTGTTGTAAAAAGCACTGAACTGCTTGTTGCCCGTGTCGTGGTTGACGCTGTAGAAAATGGTTTTGATGTCTGTCAGGAAACTGTCAATGGTCCAGCCGGTGAGCACCCTAGCCGCTGCCACCACGTCGTCCTCGGTGTAGTGGTCGGGGTTGTCTTTGCCGATGGTGAAAAGCTCCTGGAGTTCCCGTGCGTAGTTCTCGTCGGGGGCAGTTTTCGTGTTGAGGTAGCCATTGAGGTAAAAGAGCATCATCACGTTCTTGGTCACCTCCTTGGTCAGGGTCTTGAAATTGCCGAGGCAGTGCTGGCGCAGCAGTTGGTTGTGCTGGTAGCAAACCTTGCCGTAGAAGACCGATTCGGTCTGCGTGGCGAAGTGGTTGTGCCAGAAGAGGGTCATTTTCTCGCGGGCGCTGGCGTCGTCCTTCAGCATCTGGTCGAACCACCAGCCGCGGAAGCTCTCGGTGCGGTAGCCCTCGGCGGCGTTGTCGTAGTCGGCATTGACCCAAGTTTGCCCAAGCGGGACATTGGGGTCTTCATAGCCTTCGTTGTTGCCGGGGTTGTAGTAGTTGTTCAGCGGCAGGTCATCGGCGGCGGGCTGCACGATGTTCAGCACGTGGTTCACGGCCTCGTCCATCGTCATGCCGAGCAGCAGGTCGAGGTCGGCCTTTTTCACCCCGAAGCCCGTGCGGCGCAGCAGGTGAGCGACTTGGTCAATATCCCACGGGCCAGCGTAGGGTTCAAGGCCGCCGCTCAGGGTGATGGTGACGGCGGGTGGCGGCACCAGCGGCAACTCTTGGTCGCTGATGCGGAATAGGTGCTTGGTTTCTCCATCTTGGCCCTGGCCGCCCGCTGGTTTCGGGACGGCCATGCCCAGCTTCTGGAAAAACGACCTTCTGTCAAGCGTAGATACAGTCATGTTGCATGAAGTTTGGTGAAATGGCTTTTTTGGCGTCGTAAATCTGC
>JALOMF010000429.1 GCA_025455635.1 Saprospiraceae bacterium
ACGCCGATGTCGGTGGCGAGGCCGTCGAGCTTGGTCCAGGTTTGTGCGAAGGTGGTTTGATGTAAGCCGCAGAGCCATGCGATGGCTGCGAGGAGGATGAAATGCTTGTTTTTCATGATGGAAACGATAGTTTGCCCAGGGCAAAAGCGGTCAGTACCGCTTTTGCTGCTGGTTTTTTTTGATAAAAAATGGATTGATTAGGTTTTGGAAATGGCTGGCCTATTTATCGCCCGTGACGATTTCCGGGTAGCCTGCCGGGATGTAGCTGGTGCATTCGCCGTTGGCACCGAAGTCGCCGCCCACTTTTTCCCAGACCTTGGTGGTCGGGTTGCAGCGGAACTTGGTGTCCGTCCACCAGGTGCGGTGGCAGGCCGGGAACACGTAGCGGTGGTATGCCCCTGCGGGGAAGCTGCGCACCTCGCCGCCCTTGCCCTGCGGCATCCGGAACTCGACCCAGGTGCGGTGGCTGTCCACGCCACGGAAGGTCTTGGCGGGGCAGTTGCAGTCGGCTTCAAAATCGAAATTGGACTTGATGATGCGGTAAATCATGCGGTCGCCGGGCCAGTCCATGACGATGAGGCCGAGGTAGCGTTTTTTGCCGGAGGAGCCGATTTTTTCATAAACAGCCGAGTTGGTGCCGACGGCGACGTCGTAGGGGGTCATGCCGGTTGAGCCAGACAAATAATTGACCACGCAGCCACTTGTCGAAGCAACCGCCTTGTCCACAAACTCCTTTGCCAATTTGATTTTGGAAGGGAAGGTAGCCCAATCGCTGTTTTTGGTCTCTTCGTGTGCGAATGCATAAACCTGGTAATAATTCTGCCGCTGTGTATAAAAGTTGTCAATGTCAATGCCGTATTTCGTCACCTCGCCAGAGCGACAGCCGATGTTCCTGAGCAGCACGATTTTTCCTTTGGCTGTGCCGATGGTGCAAGCGCTGTTAGTGCTTGGCAGGAACAAACTGCCGTAGGTAGCGCCCGTGAGGTAATCTTTGAGGTAATCCCGCATCAGGTCGCCGTCATTGCCGCCACCGTGCTGCACCTCTATCAATACGGCCTCGGTAGGGTTGTTGGTCAAAAATGATTTAACAGCATTGAGTACGTCATCGAGGCTGCCCACGTAAAAATCGCCGTGGTAGATGTCAATTTTACGAGAGTTCGGCTTTGTCTTCAGCCGCAGGTCGAGGTAGCGGATGCCAGCGTCCAATTGCTCCGCAATGCTCCAGCTTTGCGTTGCAACGCCCACCGCGTATCCCGCCGTCTGCGAGTCGTGGGTGCCGGGGATGGAGATGCGGCTGAGTTGGGTCGAGACGGGCAACTTGCCCATCCAGCCTTTCACGGCATTCGTCAGCCAAGCCTGCGGGGCGCCTGCTATGGAGAGGAACGAGCCAGGCTGTGCATCTTCGTAAATATCTGCAAGCGTTGGCGGCGGGGGAGCCACGGTGGTTTTTATCGGTGCGTTTGCCCATGCCGAGAAAAGAATGGCGCAGCAGACCAAGGTGGTTGGTAATAGGAAGGAGTTTGTCCGTTTCATAATTCGAAAAACTGGGTTTATTGAATGAAGATTTGTTCTGCACTCCTTGTACACCCAGCTTTCAAACCATAACCCGCCCCTTTTATTTTTTTTTGAAAAAAACTGATTTTGGGTAAAAAGAAAGCGGCGTTTTTTTTACTCAAGTGCTTGAAAATCAAATATTTGAGTGCAAATAACGCCGCTATTTTAGGAGGAAAATATTTTTCCGAAATTTATTCCAACAGCACGAAGCCCGCCCAGAAGAAGGGATGCCCGTAGCGCTCCTGTATGGCCCTTTGTGCTGTTCGGAGGGCGTCGGGGATGCTCATTTTGTTCACCAGCCAGTGGTTGTAAAAGGCCGACATCAGCTCCTGTGTCTGTTGGTCGGGCACCTGCCAGAGGCTCATCACGAGGTATTTTGCCCCGGCAATCTTGAACGCCCGTTGCAGGCCATAGACGCCCTCGTTGCCAGCGATGTCGCCCAGCCCCGTTTCACATGCCGATAGCACGACCAGTTCCGTGTTCGACAAGTCCATTTGGCTGATTTCGTATGCCGTCAAAATGCCGTCCTCCAAGTCGGGACGAAGGGGCTTGCCCGTGGCCCAAGCGTGGTTGCCGCCCGCCAGCACCAGCCCTGAGCGGATCATCGGATGTTCCGACATTTTGAACGCTGGCTCGGCCTGGCTGTCGGCTGCCGGCTGCCAACTGCCGACCGAAGACGGGTCTGGGAAAAAATACCCGTGCGTCGCAAGGTGCAGGATGCGGGGTGACTGGCCGTTGCCCAAAGCCTTGAAAGACTCCTCCGTTGCTGCCGACCCATTGCGCAGCACTGGATTCAGCCCTGCTGCCTGAAAAATGCTTTTGAGGTTTTCGACTTCTTTTTCGGCCCAATTGAGGTAGCTCCATTTGCCGCCCCGCAGTGTGGAGTCGGTGCCGGAAAAGTCCAGTTCGCCACGGCTCCGACTGGCCAGCAAAGGGCCGGATAGTTGGGGAAATTCTGTGCTGTCCACATCGTATTGTATGCCGCCGTAGAGGGCAGCTTGGTTGTTCCATGCGGCATCGGCATTGCTGGTTGCCAATTGCCTCGTACTGCCGACCTGCACAAAGCGGAGCCAGTTGGCGAGTGGTTCGTTTGTTTTGCCCGGCACATGAATTGCCCCAAGGTTGATGCGGTGCAACAGGCCCGACGGCGAAAAATAGACCGTGCCGACACCCTTCAAGCTGGCTTCCAAGGGCCGCCAGATGAGGTCGTAAAGCTCGTTTTTGGCATCGCCGTAGAGGTCGTTCACGTAATCGGACCGACGGTATTTTCGGCGTTTTAGCAGGGTTTCGAGTTGTTTTTCCTCAAAAAGGGGCACAAAGGTGGGCGGTGCGTCGGGGAGGAGTACCAAAGCAGCATAAAGCAGGCTATCCGTTGGTTTTGGGAAGCGCTTGTTGAAATTTACGAACTCGATGGCTGCCTCGCCGGATTGGAGCTTTGATTGTACCTCCTGCCAAGTTGTTTGCCGAACGGCTTGCTCATAGTCTGCCACTTTCAGTACGAGCGCTTTTTCTGCATCCCTTGCCTGCGCCTCCAGTTTGGCGACCGCCTCCGTGTTGCGCTCCGCAATCGGGGTGGCATATTGCGCTGCCAGCAACCGCTGCAATCCCCCAAGTTCCCTGAGCATTTCTTCGGAGGCAGGATTGCTCCGGGCCAAGGCTTGTACCTGTCGGACGGAGGTTTGCAGGAAGCCTTTGTCGAAAAGCAGGTTGTCGAAGCAGGTGGCGGCGAGTTCCGCTTGGTGGCTTGGGAATTCGAGGTTGCAGGACAGCACATAATCATTGGCATCCGCAAACAAATGGATGAAGTTGGAAAGCTCCTGCTCGCCCATGTAGGAAGTCGCCCGCTGTGAAATCTGCTGCTGAACCTGGAGTGCCCGCTTTTTGGTGGCAATGGCTTCCGCTGCCCGGTGGGTCAAAAAGAGCAGGTTGGCATATTGGTCGAGCAATTGGTCATAAGCTACGTGCGCCGTGATTTTATTCGCTTCATAAATGGCAATGGCCTCCATCAAGCGTGTTTCCGCTTCTCCGTAGCGGCCTGTTAGCGTAAACAAAATGGCCTCGCTGACAATCCCATTGGCATATTGGACGCTGTTTTTGCCCAATAATTTTTCGTTGATTTCATGGGCCGTGGCAAGCATCGTTTCTGCTTTGTCAAACTGGCTGGTTTTGGTGTAAACAGTGGCCAAATTAATCAGCGTGCCAGCGTACAATGGGTGCTCCCTGGCCCCCAATTTTTCCCGAAGGTCCAAGCACTCCAAATAGGCTTGCGCTGCTGCTTCATACTGCTCCATGTTTTGGTACACGGTGCCGAGGTTGTTCAGTATCTCCGCATAGTTGGGGTGCGACTTGCCCATCGTTTTTTCAATGATTTCGCCTGTCTTCAGGAAAAGGCGCTCGGCGTCGGCCAGTCGCCAAGTCTCCGAATAAACTGACGCCAGGTTCATCAGCCCGGAAGCGTACTCGTAATGGTCGGTACCCAGCGTTTTTTCATTGATTTCGTTGACTTGCAGGAACAGCGGCTCGGCATCTTCATACCTGCCCTCACTGCCATAAATGATGGCCAGTTGGTTGAGGTTTTTGGCATAATCGGGGTGCATTTTGCCGACCAATTCCGCCCTCGCCTCCAAAATTTCATGCACCATTGACCGTGCTTCGTCGTAGTTTTCCTGCATTCGAAGCACATTCACCAAATTGCTCTTGGGTTTTAGGTAATCGGCAGATTGCGCTCCACCCAAC
>JALOMF010000430.1 GCA_025455635.1 Saprospiraceae bacterium
TTGCAACTCAATCTGTTTAACCCAAACGTTGAATGACGCTAAATTATCTTGCTCTCTAAAAGCTAGATAAACGCTGTTAACGCCATTCACTTCCAAGGTTTGCAATAGGTCAAAAAACAGTTTATAATCAGTGACCTTAGTAGAAAAGATAATTGGAGTGGGTTCATTTCTAAGATTAGGATGAACGGTTTGACTCCAGTTATAAAGCCAAGGTTTCACATCGTCTTTTCTGCTAAAGCGCCCTTCTAAAAGGAACCTAATTGTCAAGGAGGATTCAACGAAGGCGTTGATTTTACCAATTTCGATGTCAGGGCAAATCGTCCTTTTCAGCGTTTCTAATCTGACAAAACCAACTGTGTCTTTTAAAACTGGAAGGTCAATTTCGACTCTTGAATAGTCAATGAAAAAATCCTTCTGTTTATCACAGCAACCACTTTTGGTCGCTACGTATTTTTTACCGTCTTCTTCCGTCAAAAAAAGCGTGTCGCTTTCGAAATCGTATTTGAACTCCAAGTGTAAACATTCACCACCAATTTCTATTAGCTGTTGTTCTTTGTCTAGCCATCCCATCGTGCCATCGTAGCCCATTATTCCTTTGTTCCAAATTGCTGTGGTATCGTCAGTGATGTCCAACATCTTGTGCGACCTATTGTATGCTTCGCAACTATCCACTTTAAGTAGTATGGATTCATCGATTTCATGTTTGGGGAATCGGGGAACGTCTTCGTACTCCCACACATGCCAATGCCCCCTCAAATCAACCGTCGCTCTTTTGCAAGCGGTTATTAAAATCAAGATGGTCAGTATGGAAGTTAGCGTTTTCACATTGAAAATCAACGGATTATATCGGCATACTTGCCCATCTTGGGTGTTTCCAGTGCCATCTATGATGTAGTGGTGCCGGGAATAGACCGCCGCCCACCAAATTCCGAGTAAAATTACCAAAAAGACCAAACTGGCAAGGCGCAACCTCATTTTTACCCCAAAATACAGGGTGACAAGCGGGTAGGCCGAGTGCAGCGAGGGTATGGCGGCGAACACGTTGGCGTTCTTGGCGTACATGCCGTTGAACAGTTTCACCCCCAAGATGCGGTCAAAATTAGCCAACCCCGCCTCATTGCCGGGGATGCTGAAATTTTCCTCGAAGCCGTGCAGCTCCACATACCACGGCGCTGCCGCCGGGTAGGCATAGTACAGCACAAAGCCAAAAAGGTTTACCAGCAGGAAGGAAAGCGAAAAATCGAGCAGGGTTCGTTTGTCCTTGAAAAAAAGCCAGAGTGCGAAGGCCATCGGCACGGGCACCCAGCAGAGGTAAAAGAGGCCAGACATCACGTCGGCCACGGGGTGGGTGTTCACGGCAAAGTACTCGTTGGGCGTCACCCGCTTGCCCAGGTACTCGAAGCCGAATAGCGCTTTTTCCAGTTCGTAGGGCTGCTGCACGTGGACGGGGTTCACCTCATAGTTGGGCAGCACCCGCATGGAATCGTAGAGCACCCAGTAAATGGCGAAAAAAGCAAGGGATAGGAAGACCTTTCGGGTAGTGCCAGTGGCGAAAAACAGTGCCAAGCAAAGGCCGAGGAACACGAAATGGTCGGTGCGGAGGCCCACCACGAGCGAAGTCCAGAGCAGGTAAGCCACGGCAAGGCCCAGCATGATGGTCGTTTCTCGTCTTGAAAACCGCTCGAATGACATCGCTTCGTTCTAATTGTGTTTGCTTACAAATGCTTTGCGCCGCCGAAATGTTGCTTGGCTACGAAAACAAAGGCCGCAAAGGTAGGAAGGCTGCCCCCATTTTTTGCGAAGCAAGGCGAAAGAATGGCGAAACTGCGTTTCTTTGGATGCGTTTTAAACAATCGCCCGTTTCTGGTTTGAATATTGGATAAAACAGGGTGGCATTTCAGCGCATCGCAATGTGCTGGCGCAAACCACGTTTTATGCCATGCAACCCTTGCAACCCTTGGGTGTTATTGAAATACAAAACTTGAAAATGAAAATATTCAAATCCCGCAGCTCTAGGTTCCTCGCCATCGGGGCCATCGCCTTCGGCGGCTTGGCCACCACGGTCATCGAGAATGGCAACTACTTCGAAATTGCCAAAAACATCGAAATCTTCGCCAACCTGTACAAGGAGGTGAACACCTACTACGTGGACGAGATTGACCCCTCCACCCTGATGAAAACGGGCATTGACGCCATGATGGAGAGCCTCGACCCCTACACCAATTATATCAGCGAGACGCAAATCGAGGGCTACCGCTTCATTACCGAAGGCAAGTACAACGGCATCGGGGCGGATATCCGGCTCATTGACGAGCTACCGACCGTCGTGGCGCCCTACCTCGATGCGCCTGCCCAAAAGGCGGGCCTCAAGGCAGGCGACAAAATCATCGCCATTGACGGAAAGGACACCAAGGGAAAGACCACCGACGAGGTGAGCGCCTTCCTAAAGGGCTATCCCGGCACGGAAGTGGCGCTGACCATCAGCCGCCCCGGGCAGGACAAGCCGCTGAAAATCACGCTGGTACGTGACGAAGTTTCGGTGTCCAATATCCCATACTCCGGCATGGTGTCCGGCGATGTGGGCTATATCGCCCTCACTACCTTCACCCGTGACGCTGGCAACAACGTGGCGAAAGCACTGCGTGACCTGAAAACCGAGCAGCCCAACCTCAAGGGTGTCATCCTCGACCTGCGGGACAACGGCGGCGGCCTGTTGGCGGAAGCCGTCAACCTCTGCAACGTCTTCGTGCCAAAAGACGAACTCGTGGTGACGACCAAGGGCAAGGTGAAGGACTGGGACCGCAGCTTCCGCACCATGAACCCGCCCGTGGACATGCAGGTGCCGCTCGTCGTGCTGATAAACAAAGGTTCGGCATCGGCCTCCGAAATCGTGTCCGGCACCATCCAAGACCTCGACCGGGGCGTGCTGCTCGGCCAGCGCAGCTACGGCAAGGGCCTCGTGCAGAACACCCGTGACATCGGCTACAACGCCAAGGTGAAACTCACCACGGCCAAATATTACATCCCCAGTGGCCGCTGCATCCAAGCCGTGGAGTACAAGGACGGCAAGCCCGTGGACATCGCTGACTCGAAGCGGGCCAAGTTCAAGACCCGCAACGGCCGCCCCGTGCTCGATGGCGGCGGCGTGGCCCCCGACTTGCTGCTCGACCACGATGCTGGCAGCAATATCCTACAGACCTTGGAGGAGAAAAACGTGGTGTTCAAATACGTGACGGAGTGGATGTTGAAAAACCCGGAGGTGAAAACTTGGGAGGATTTCCATTTTGCCAACTGGGATGATTTCGTGGCCTTCCTCAACAAGCAGAACTATGATTTCGACACCGAGACGGAGCAACTGCTCAAGGATTTGAAGGAAAAATCAAAGACGGGCGGCTACCTCGCCGCTGCTGACTTGCAGGCTTTGGAAACCAAGGTCATCGCTGCCAAAAAAGCCGACATCGAAAAGCACAAGGAACGCATCACCGACATGATTGAAAAGGAAATCGTGAGCCGTTTTTTCTTTGAAAAAGGCCGGGTGCAGGTTGGGCTTCGCAACGACCCTGAAATAAAGGAGGCGGTGAAATTGTTTGGCGACAAGGCGAAGTACGATGCGATTTTGAAGGGATAAAATTATTGGCATTGCCAATTTCTTATTTTTGTGGCCGAGGCGAAAAACCGCCTCGGCCACAATTGTTTAATATTCTAACCATGCATTACCATCATCTCGGCTCCATCCCCCCCAAGCGCCACACCCAGTTCCGCAAGCCCGACGGCAGCCTCTATGCCGAGGAGTTGTTCTCCACCGAGGGTTTCAGCGATGTTTATTCGCTCATTTACCACACGCACCCGCCGACCCAAATCGTGCAGGTGGGCGACCCGTACAGCGTGGCGCCGAAGCTGGTTTCCGATAAACAGTTGAAGCATCGAAGCTTGAAGGGCTTTCGCATTGAGCCGGAGGATGACTACCTGCGCAGCCGCAAGCCCGTGCTCGTCAACGACGACTGCCGCATCACCCTCGCCGCACCCCGCAAGAGCATGTCGGATTATTTTTACAAAAACGCCGACGCCGACGAGGTGATTTTCATCCACGAAGGCACTGGCACGCTGCGCACCATGTACGGCAACCTCGACTTCGCCTACGGCGACTACCTCGTGGTGCCCCGTGGCACGACCTACCAGTTAACCTTCAACGACGAGAACAACCGCCTTTTCATCGTCGAAAGCACCAGCCCCATTACCACACCCAAGCGCTACCGCAACAACTACGGCCAGTTGCTGGAGCACTCGCCCTTCTGCGAGCGGGACATCCGCAAGCCGATGCACTTGGAGACCCACGACGAGCAGGGCGACTTCCTGTTTTACATCAAAAAACAAGACCAGATTTACCCCTACCACTACCTCAACCACCCCTTCGACGTGGTGGGCTGGGATGGCTACCTGTACCCCTACGCCTTTAGCATCCACAATTTTGAACCCATCACGGGCCGCCTGCACATGCCACCGCCCATCCACCAGACTTTCGAGACCCGTGCCTTTGTCATTTGCAGCTTCGTGCCTCGGCTCTACGACTACCACCCGTTGGCCATCCCTGCGCCCTACAACCACTCGAACATTGACAGCGACGAGGTGCTCTACTACGTGGACGGCGACTTCATGAGCCGCAAGAGCGTGGAGCGGGGCCAAATCACGCTGCACCCCGGCGGCATCCCGCACGGGCCACACCTAGGCACAGTGGAGAAGAGCATCGGCAAAAAGGAGACGCTTGAACTTGCGGTGATGGTGGATACTTTCCGGCCATTGAAGATGACGGAGTATGCGGCGGGGATTGAGGATGGGGAGTACTATCGGAGTTGGTTGCCTGCTTAGCCAACATTAAAACAAAAGAGAGGCTAATGTAATAAGTTGTTTATCAATGCTTTAGTTTAGACCTATTATTAAACGAAGAGAGATAAAAACTTGTGAATTGTTTATTTCCTATTGAACTTTGGCAATCTTAAACTTAGGTTTAAGAATTCATAAGAGGATGTAAAGTTACATTCCTTCAAAAGACAAAAGAAAAAAGGGAGAGGGCGGTCGGAGTCGAACCGACATCCTTGGAGT
>JALOMF010000431.1 GCA_025455635.1 Saprospiraceae bacterium
GCCGCCTTGGGGCATTTTCACGTAGCCGCTCGACCACGAAATAGACCCGTAGAGCTTGCCGTTCAGGGCCACGGTTTTTATGCTGTTGTAGTTTTCGAGGCCGATGTTCCCGGAGGGGTTCGACCCGCTGTGGCAGCCCTTGCAGTAGGTATCAATCACGGGTTTTATCGCTTGCGAGTAGCTGACATCCACGGTGTCGCACTCGCCATAGTTGGGGTTGCAGCTCAGGTTTTGTGCGCCTTGGTTTATCCATTTTGCGATGATGGCTTTTTGCGCAGCGGAGAGTGCAGCGGCGGGTGGCGGAGGCATTCGGTCTTCCGGGTCAGTTTCGGTGATGGCCTCGTACAGTTCGCTTCCACCGGGGTTGAACGGCGCTATTTCACCCGTGTTCATCACGTTCTGGTAGTTGTCGAGCACGACCCCGTCCTCGTGCGAGCCGGCATTGTGGCAACCCGACATGGCGCAGTTGCTGATGAGGATGGGCAGCACGTCCACCTCGAAATAGACCGTGTCGGGGTCGCAGGGGATGCCATCTGGGATGGTATCCACGATGACCAGCGTATCGGTCGTGTCGGTGGTATCAATCGGCCCCAGGCCATCGTCGTCGAACAGTGGCTGGTGCTTGCAGCCCGTGTTCAGCATGAACAGGAAGGCAGCGATATAGGCCAGCGTGGCCAAGGTGAAAAACTTGCGGATAGCATGATTGGCATTCATGGTACAAAAATACGAGTGACCGCCGACTAACGGTATTGGCATGTGGTTGAGTGGGAAGAAAGGGGAGCTGAAATAGCATTTTACAGATTGGTAAAATCCTGATTCGCATCAAAAAGCAGCAATACGCTCATTTTTACCGCCAAAACAGTAATTTTTAAAAAAATATTACCTGAATTTATTGGCAACCCAACTAAAACTACTCATTTTTACCGTCAAAACAGTAAAATGACCATGAAGCACATCGGCGAAGCCATCCTTTTTCACCGAAAACATGCCGGGCTTTCCAGGGAAGCCTGTGCCCAATTGGCCGGCGTGGGCAAAACAGTCATATTTGACATTGAGCACGGCAAAACAACGGTGCAATTTGACACACTACTCAAGGTGTTGAACGTGATGAACATCAAAATCAGGCTGGAAAGCCCACTAATGGAAAAAATGGAACATGAGAACAGCTAACGTATTGGTACACAATGTATTGGCGGGTGAATTTCGTGAAATTGAGCAAGGCTCGGTTTACGAATTTGAATACTACAGCGGCTACACTGGCGCCCCCGTGTCGTTGACCATGCCCGTGAAGTCACGACTGTTCACCTTCGCCGCTTTCCCCCCTTTTTTTGAGGGGCTATTGCCAGAAGGTGTCATGTTGGAAGGCTTGGTGCGCCGCTTGAAAATTGAAAGAAACGACCTTTTTTCCCAACTGGTAGCTACTGGCGGGGACCTCGTGGGCGCTGTCACCGTAAAACTTGCCGAGGCATGAATATTTGCCCCATTACCTACCAGCCTTGCGGCTCAAACAAGTATTCGGAGCGGGGTCTCAAGCTTCTCCACCGCAGTTTGTCCGAGCTTTACGATTTTCCGCTCACAGCACCTGAGCAGCGCCTACATGCTACTGGCGCTATGGCCAAGATGTCCATTCAAGGCATGCAGCCAAAGCTTAGTGCCGTTTTGAACTTGCGTAAAAAGGTCTTGGAGACGGTAGAGACAGGTGGTGTTTTCATCATCAAGCCACAGCACGAAACCTACTTACAAATGCCTGAAAACGAAGACCTTACGATGAAAATGGCGGCTATAGTAGGCATCGAGACACCCGTGCACGGGCTGGTTTGGTGCAAGGATGGCAGCCTCAGCTACCTCATCAGGAGGTTCGACCGAACCGGGCGAAATGGCAAACTGGCCACCGAAGATTTTGCGCAGCTCGCAGGCATGACCAGGGACTCAAAATATGACTATACCATTGAAAAAATGGTCAAGCTCATTGAGCAGCACTGCACCTTTCCGCAAATAGAAAAATTCAAATTTTTCCGCCTCGTCCTTTTCTGCTTCTTGACTGGCAACGAAGACATGCACCTCAAGAATTTCTCCCTCATCACCCGGAATGGTAAGGTGGAGTTTTCACCAGCCTATGATTTGCTCAACTCAACGCTCGTGCTTGGGGGTACGACCGAAGAAATGGCACTGATGCTCGCTGGAAGGAGAAAGGAATTTAGGAAAAAAGAACTGGTTGACTATTTTGGGATGGAAAAACTGGGCCTACCGGAAGCCGCCATCCAATCTGTACTTGCCGATTTCAAGAAGGCTCAAATTACTTGGGAAAACCTTATTGCAACTTCTTTTCTAACTGCAAACCAAAAGCAAGACTATCGGGAACTGCTCGCTGGAAGGATGGCTCGTTTGTTCAAAAAATAACCAAGTCCAACCTCACCAAAATCAAATTAAAAAAAATCCCCAACCCACCCCCCTCCGGCACAAATCTTGCTATCCCTACCGCACATGAATATCCCATGGGCTGACAGCCCCATATCCTGCCATTTTCCCTAGAATCAAGCAATTAGGAATCTGAAAAAGTCGAAACTGACGATTCCGACCCACAACTTCCTGTAAGGTATTTCAACAAAAACAAGTACATCCACACCCAATTCAGAACTGACTTCCCTAAAGGGGCGTCAACCGTTGGTCGTCCGCCGTTGGCCGTCCACCGTCCACCGTATAACGTTTGAATGAAAAACCTCCTACACTTACTGACACTATTCGCTTGCGCAATGGCCACACCCATCGCCGCACAAGTCGAGCTGAAAATCCAACTTGGTGCCGATGGCAGCACCTACACCGCCTTCGCCCGCTCGCAGGCCGACCTCCTGCCGCCGATGTCCAATATCACCCACTTGGCGCAAATTGTTGTCACCGTGCCTACTGGCGCATTCGAGCTGGAGGCACTGACCAGCCACGGCGGCCAATGGCAGCTCGCCAACCTCGTGCAGCACCCCGCCGAAAACCCCAGCCTTGACTACGCATTGTTCATGTTGACTGCCCCCACCGACGCTTTCAGTTACCCCGCTGGGCAGGACGTCCCGCTTTTTTCCTTCAAAAACAAGCTGGGCTGCACCGGGCGGCTGGACATCATGCACCCGACCGCCGACCCATTTTTGCCGCCGAACTCGCTGGGCTTGCCCGTGCGCCACAGCCTCATCATCGAGGGTGCTGGACCTGGCAACGCCGTCATCGGGCGCTACGAGGCAGGGGCAGCCGATTGCTTCCGCTCTGCTAACTGCCTGGTTACCTGCGAGTTGGAGCTGATGCCCGACCATTTTTACCAAGTATCCCTGAAAACCGACCCCAGCTTTTCAGCGCCCGGCCCACTGACCAGCGCACAGGTTTCGCTGCGGGTACCGACCAATTTTTTCCAAGTCCACGACCTGACCAACCTGCTGCCCGGCCAGTTTTCCTTCAGCAACACCAGCCGCCAAGACAGCCCCGCCGAGGACGACGGCCACGACTATATCACCTTCCGCATGAACGCCACAGGTGCTGGCCTCGACCTCCAGCCCGGCACAAAAACACCGATTTTGCGCTTCGCAAACGGCGGCAGTTGCCAGGGCGACTCCATTTTTTTGGTAAAAAACGATGCCCCGTTCCTCCCCCCCAATTCTCAAGCAGCCAGCCTAGGCCATTCGGTGCGCTTCGCAAACAGCCCCGAAAACCAACCGATTTGCCCCGGTGCGATGGCCGCAGCGCCCTGCATCGGCTGCCAGTTCACGGCGGGCTTGGTCAAGCTGGACAGTGCGCAGACCGCCAATCCCGTAGCCTGCCTCGGCGGCTCCAACGGCATGATTCGGCTCTTTGCGCACGGCGCTCCCAACCTAGCGTTCAGCATTGACGGCGGGCAAAACTGGTCGGACAGCGGCTACTTCACGGGCCTCACGACGGGCACCTACCAGCCCATGGTGCGTGGCACGAAGTTCGGTTGCCTCGCTACGGCCATTGGCCAGGCACTCACGCTGGAGAACGGCACTACCATTGACCTCCAAATCGAAGCCCCGGCTGCGGCCTGCGCTGGGGAAGACGTGGCCTTCAAAATCATGTCGCCCAATCCTTTGCCCGCCAATGCCAGCTTTGCTTGGTCGGGGCCGCAGGGCTTTTCGCCTAGTTTCGCCAACCCCGTTGTTTTTAATGTAAACAACTATCAATCAGGCATTTACACCCTTACGTTGGATGCGCCCGGCTGCCAGACGGCCACCGCTTCGGCTGCCGTTCAAGTGAGCCCACTGCCAGCAATTCCCGATTTTTTGACC
>JALOMF010000432.1 GCA_025455635.1 Saprospiraceae bacterium
CTGGCCACCGAACACGCTGATGCCGCCTGTGCCATCATTCAGGTAAAACTGCACCGCTGGGATATCCGCACCAGCCGCTGTAACACCCTGATAATCAATACCATAAACAATGCCACGCAGTTCACAAGTTACCCCCAACGAATCAGGGGCGCCACCCGTCACGGTGGTCACGTCGGCGATTTCGTAAGCTGGGTAGCTCAATGGGCACTCCACGGTGATGGTCACCGTGGCTTGGTCGCAGCCGCCCGCATCGCAAGCTTCGTAGGTGAAGGAATCCTCGCCGCAGAAGCCAGGGTTCGGAATATATGTGATATTGGCCACGCCATTTACAGTTGCCGTGCCATTGGCGGGGCCGCTCACTACGTTCAGGGAGGTGAGGGCAGCGGGTGTAACGTCGTTCAGCAGCACATCCAAGGTAGCAGCAGCGCCAGCAGGGATGGTAAAATCATCGTCTGCCAGTTCAGCAGTCACAGGTGCCTCGGTCGAGTAGTCGCAAACGGGGAATGGCATGGGTGCTGTTGCGTTATTGGTGCCGCCGTTGAGGGCGTTCGCAGCGATTGTCCAGTTGTTGAGGTTCCAAGCCGAACCGTCGGGGCCGGTGCCGTCCTTGCGGTACGCCCAGCCGTCGAGGTAGTTCCAAGCGAGGGTGGAACCGGATGCGTAGGAAATTTCGCCGAACACGTCAATCACCTGCCCGTTTTCAAAAAGCTCTATCGCATCGTCGCCGTTCACGCTCACGCCATTGCCATCGGCAGCGGGGTTGAAGCCGAAATACGTCATGAAGGCCACGCTGTCAGACGCCACATAAACGCATTCGCCTTCGGCCAAAGAAATGGCAGGCAAGGTGATTTCCTCCCCATCGGTGCCACCGCCATTGCTCGCAGAGCCAATACCATAAATGCTCAAATCAGGAATATCGGCGAGTGCCTTCAGCTCCACGCCCTTTGCGCCAGCAGCGCCCGGCTGCGCATCGAATACGCCCGAGATGAGCAGCGCACCCGTCAGCGGGGTGTCATCGTCTTGGATGGCGATATTGAAACTGCCGCTGGAAATGATGGCGCTGTTGGTCGGGTTGCTCAGTTCCAAAATCAGGTTCTCGGTCGGCTCTATGTCCGAGTCGTTTACCAAGGAAATGGTCACGGTCTGCGTTTCGGCGACCACGCCACCTGCGAAGGTGAGGGTCACGGGCAAGCTGGACGTGTAGTCGCCGGGCGAAGTGGCCGTCGAACTGGCACTGGCCGAAAGCGTCACGGAAGTCGGGCTGGCGCCACCATTGGAAATGGACACGTTGACGAAGACATCGCCGCCACTTTCCGACACGCCCGCACCGGGGAACGAAAAGCCTATGACAGGCTCCGTGGCACAGTTGGAGGCAGCGCCGGGGTTGGCCAGCATTTCGATATTGTTGGTGACATAGCCGGAGGGCGTCGTGGCGGCTGCCCAGTTGGCGGGGTTGCCGTTGTCAGCGTCGAAGTCGCAGAGCACGAGCGAGGGGCCTTGGCCGTTGGCAGCGGTTGGCCACAAATTGCCAGAGGAGTAGCGCACAGAATCTACGAACACGCTGTCGGCGTCCACGAGCCGGATAAGCTCACCGGAATTGTTCAGGCCATTGAACGAGGCGGTGTTCCAAGCCAATGGCGTGAAGCCGAAAGCTTGTGCAAACTTGGCCGCATCATAAGCCACCACGACATACTCACCGGGGTTGAGCACGTGCGCCGGGAAGCTGTAATTGATGCCGGAAGTGAACTCCCAGCCTTCCATTTGCACGGCGACCGTACCTTTGTTATAAAGCTCGATGTACTCAAAGCTGTCAACCCCACCGCCGGGGCTGTTGTAGTTGATTTCGGAGATTATCACGTCACCCGTGGCAGCGCCGTTCACGGTGATGACGCCCGTCATGCCAAGGCTGGCGTGGGGGTCGCAGCGGTACTGGTACATGCCCGGCACGGTGAAGGTGTGCTGGAACGTCCAAGGCGCCGCAGCGGCATTGCCGTTGCCGAAACCCGCAGGATTGCCGGGGTAAGCAGCCACCGAACCGTTCACATTGTGCGTACCGTTCATGTTGGTCCATTGCACCGTTTCCCCCACATTGATGGTCAATGTATTCGGGGAGAAGGCAATGCCGTTCATCGTGATAACATGGTCTTGCGAAGCTACTGTGGCCAGTATTGCGAAGAAAGACAGGAGAGTAAACATTGCTTTTTTCATGTAGTGAGTCTTTGTTTTCCGGCCAAAGCTGGACGGTAAGTGGCGGACGGCTTGCCCCAATCGGAAGGGCATTGGCAGGAGTTTCACAACATTCAAGCGCCAAACCTCTAAGACCAGCCGTCTTTTTACTTATGATGAAAATATCGGTAAAGATAGCGTTAAGCAGCCTAAGCCAAGGCGCAATTGCATTATTTTTTGGTAAACATTCCGTCCACCGTCCACCGTCAACCGTCAACCGTCAACCGCAAACCGTCCACCGTCCCCATCAATCATGTGGCCTGCCCAGCTGTTGCCCGTTCTTGAGCGCCTTTTGCAGTTCCAGGTCGGTGGAATCGGGCAGGGTGGCCTGCTCGCTGCCGATGCCGCTGAGGTCGGGCTGCCCGGCCAGCACCCAGGCTGTGTACCAAGCGCTGCCCACCGACCGGATGGCCGCTTGCATCCGGGACTCGACCATATTGCCCATGCGCTCATGGTAGGCTTGCGCAAATTCGGGGCACTGCGTTTTCACGAAAGTATTGTTCCGGTACTCGTTGCAGAGCTGCTGGTCGGGCGGGAACTGCCCCCGCAACGACCGCTCGATGCCAATCACGCTGTCCACCAGCGAATGGCTCGTGAGCACGATGTCCCAGAAGAAGTCCTTCGGCTTTTCAATCAATTGCGCCTGGCCCACCCAAAAATCGTAGTTCTCCTCGGCAAAAAGCTCCGGCAGGCGGCTTTCCCAGAAGGCATGAAGGCCGTCCTGCCCGGTCAGTTGGCCGTTGTAGTTGGCGGTGGTATGCAGCGGCACGTGGGCATCGGCGATATAATGCCCGATGTCGGCGCTGTGCCGCAGGATGCGCTTGGCGTCCCGCTCCACGAAGGCATCGGTCAATTTGCGCAGCAACTGCTCCAGGTTGTAGGGCAGTACGCCGTGCTGCGAGAAGGTATCCACGACGAAAACCGATTGGCAGTCGAGTTTGGCGTTGCCAAACAGCGGGGACAGCTCGGCGGGCGAGAGCGCCCAAGGCTCGTCGTCGTAGTAGCGGGGCAGTATCTGCTGGTTGAAAAACTGCCGGAACACCTGCCGGCTCACCCCTACCCTTTCGCCCTTGGCCAGCCTAGGCGCAAAGGCCAACGAATCGGTCTGCTCCCCGATGGGCTGGGTGACGAGGCGGAGGGTATCGCCCCGACCGTTCACATAAAAGTACTGGTAGTGCTGCATGAGGGCATCCGTCCAAGTGCGGGGCAGGCCCTCGAAGGGCGGTGTGCCGTATCGGTCGAGGTCGAGGAAGTGGCGGGGCGCCTCGTGCTTGCTGGCGTAGCGGCGGGTATCAGCGTCCACGGCGTGCTCGGAGAGCCAGTCCACGTTTTTTTTGTAAAAAACCAGCATCTCCGGCGGCAAGGTGAACACGGCCATGCGGTTGATTTTGCGGTGGCCGAAGAAGCCCCAAGCTGCGGGTGGCGCAGGGCGCAGGGCGAGTCCCACTGCCGTCAGCAGTGAAAAAGCCAGCAGGTACTTGTATTTCATCGAAAACATGGCGCAATATACGCATTGCGCAAGCTTGGGTGTAGCGGGGAATTGAGGATTGAAGGCTGGAATATGATATTGGGTGGCTGGCGCAAAGGTCCATCAGGCCAGAAAACGCCAACTCGGTAACTGATTGATAGATTGCCGCATTTAAAAGTTGGTGCTTGGGGTCGGCAATTTAGCAGGCTTATTCGAGAGAAGGTTTTTTTTAGCAACAGCGCTCGGGCCACCGGGGTTGGATAACCCCTCCCTTCGGATAAGCCTGCCACCAACTTTACATGCGTCCATCTTTCAAACAGCCCCTACCCGCTACTGATATATCCCAGATTTTTAGTTTGTACACTTGGGCCAAAACATCGCTTAACCACCCCACCCCAATAAAAAAAATAGCAGTAATAATGTTAATATCATGCAGCCGACTTGCAGGTACCAAAACAATACCCTATACTTGCCCTAAAGTATGATGTTAGACCCACACTGATGGCTGTGCGCAGGCCGTCCCCGATACCCTAAGATACACAACGTTACAGAATGTAAAGCTGACGACGACTTACC
>JALOMF010000433.1 GCA_025455635.1 Saprospiraceae bacterium
GCCTGTTCCTTTTTTTTGCTGCCCTATTTTTTGCACAGAATGCCAATGCTCAAAAAACACCAGATTGCCTGTTGGCAGCAAAGTTGAATCGTCCCACACACGTTCTTGTTTCTTTGTCCAAGCTGGGTAATTTTCACAAAAATTTCTCTAGCGTTGCTACCAGCTTCAAGGAAACCAAGATTGTGAAGTCTGAGCTGGCATATTACCTCATGGCAACAGACAAAAACAGCACGGATATTTATGTGTTTGAACTTGAGCTGAAAGGAAAGAAACTCTACCTAAACAGGACCCTTCCCGTACAAACTTGTTCGGAAGGTGAATTTTCGCTGGACACATTTCTGCAAGACAACGGGAAAATAATTGGATGCAGGATTGGAAAACATACCATCAAGCAACGCTCAAATAATCAGTAGTGAAACGGCCTTTTCCCTTCAAGCCTGTCCACGTACTGGACATCCCCTAGCCTGAATTTGACAGGGAACTTGGCCGCTTTTTCCATCTTAACTTCAATTTTACAAAAAAAAGCGAGGTCATGGTAACGCCAAGCTGCTGGCAAAGGAGTTTTGGGAGGAATGGGATTCGTTTGTTCGGTCCTAATTATCGGTTCGTGCAACAAAAAATGTTGAAGCACTGGTTTAACCTTTGGTGGGTAACGCAGCCCGGCCTGTTGGGCACACAAGTTTGCCGAAGCTAAAATAAGCAGGCTGCACACAAAGCGCATTTTTGTGAAATTGCTCATCCCATCGCACATTTGCCCGCCCAAATCATAAGCCCAAGCGAGATGCAGCCTTTGATGGTGAAAAACAAAATGCCGGCCCAGCCCAATCGCTTGAACCAAGTTTGCTTTTGCTCGGTGTTCATGGCAGGCTCTGTAGAGTTAGTTTTAGTATTGCTGTACATTATTTGATGATTGAAAGTGCTTAAACTTGGAAAACTCCCACATTAAACCGCTCAATTGGAGAATGGTTTGCCATTTCGATGCCCAATGAAACCCATTGCCTGGTCTCGATTGGGTCAATGATGGCATCAACCCAAAGCCTTGAAGCGGCATAGTATGGCGTGGTCTGAGAATCATACTTTTGTTGGATGTCATCCAAAAGCTTTTTCTCGTCAGCCTCCGTGATTTCTTGGCCTTTTGCCTTCAAGGACGCTACCTGAATCTGTAGCAAGGTCTTTGCCGCTTGCGCTCCACCCATCACTGCGATTTTAGCCGTTGGCCATGCCACTATCAAGCGTGGGTCATAAGCTTTGCCGCACATGGCGTAGTTTCCAGCTCCAAAGCTATTGCCCATCACGATACTAAACTTGGGGACGGTGGAATTTGACACTGCATTGACCATTTTAGCGCCATCTTTGATGATACCACCATGCTCGCTACGGCTGCCGACCATGAATCCCGTCACATCGTGCAAAAACACGAGGGGGATTTTCTTTTGGTTGCAGTTCATGATGAAACGGGCCGCCTTGTCCGCCGAATCTGAGTAAATCACCCCCCCAAACTGCATTTCGCCTTTGGCGGATTTCGTGACGGAACGATGATTTGCAACGATGCCAACCGCCCAACCGTCAATCCTTGCATAAGCACAGGTGATGGACTTGCCATAATCCTTTTTATAGTAGGTCAATTTTGAATCGTCCACCAATCTTTTCAAAACCTCATCCGTATCGTACTGTTTGCCTGCACCTTGGGGGAAAATCTGGTAAATTTCTTCGGGCTTATACTTGGGTTTTGCTGGCGCAATTCGGTCAAAACCAGCTTGTGTTGTGCTGCCCAATTTATCCACCAGTTCCCGGATGGTATCGAGGCATTCTTTATCATCCTTTACTTTGTAGTCACAGACGCCAGACAGTTCGGTTTGGGTAGTAGCCCCGCCCAAGGTCTCCTTGTCCACGTCTTCGCCGATAGCCGCCTTAACCAAGTAAGGCCCTGCCAGAAATATGCTTCCACTTCCTTCCACTATCAGTGCTTCGTCAGACATAATGGGCAAATAGGCGCCCCCTGCCACACAACTGCCCATGATGGCCGAAATTTGAGGGATGCCCATTGACGACATCTTGGCATTGTTCCTGAAAATCCGCCCAAAATGTTCCTTATCGGGGAAAATCTCATCCTGCATAGGCAAATAAACGCCAGCACTGTCCACAAGATAAATGATGGGGATTCTGTTCTCCATGGCTATTTCTTGCGCACGCAGGTTTTTCTTGCCAGTGATGGGGAACCAAGCCCCAGCCTTCACCGTGGAGTCGTTTGCCACCACAATGCAGAGCCTGCCACAAACTCGACCGAGTGCCACCACTACCCCACCGGCTGGGCAACCACCATGCTCCTCGTACATCTCGAAGCCAGCAAATGCGCCTATCTCAAGCCAATCCTGCCCTTTGTCCATAAGGTAGTTGATGCGTTCCCTGGCCGACATTTTACCCTCAGACTGGAGTTTTTCCAGTTTTTTTGTACCGCCACCCAGCCTGATTTTCACCAAGCGGTGCTTGAGCAGGCTGATATGCTGCTTCATCGAATCTTCGTTCTTGTTTTTTTCAATATCCATTTTGAAAAAGGTATGTTTTGAATCAAGGCTTAAAGAAAAGCACAAAGTATTGAAACACAAAACGGCAGAAGGTGAGATACCCAACTGCCGTTTTGCATTCAGTCCAGCAAGTGCCCGATTAGTGGTGGTGCCCACCTGGGCCATGTACGTGCCCGTGTGAAATTTCCGCTTCGGTAGCTGCCCTAAGCGACTCAACAGTTCCTGTGAAATATAGGTCAACACCAGCCATCGGGTGGTTGAAGTCAATGACTACACCTTCGTCGTTCACTTCGGTCACTACACCGTTCAGCCGGTTACCTTGGTCATCAGACATTGGAATCACATTGCCGGGGGTCAACATGTCATCTTCAATTTTACCCTCGTATTCAAAGGTGGAAAGTGGCAACAAAACCACCGCATCAGGGTCGTGCTCCCCGTAGGCATCTTCTGATTTGATGCCAAAAGCAAATTGGTCGCCCTGGGCTTTGCCAGAAAGTTGGCGCTCAAATTCTTGCAGCATTTGGCCTGCGCCATACAGGAATACCAGCGGTTGGCCGCCAAAAGTCTCCTCGACGAATTCCCCCGTAACGTCATTCTCCGTCAGGCGGTAATGCAAACTGACGACTGTGTTTTTCTCGATAACCATTTATTTTTATTGAAAAGTGATGGATGTAAAACGAAGAATAGCGGCAGGGTATTCAACCAACCTCATCCGTGTATTTTGCGGCGCAAATATAATAAACTAAGCGCATGTCTTTAATTTGCTGCATGGGTTAAAAATGGGTCATTTTTCGTCATGAATCGTGGAATTTTGGAAGGGATAGCAGCGCACCGCCGTAAAATCTCATGACTTTTCAGCAAGTTCCTTGGTCGCAGCTACCAGGACATCCAGTTCTTTCAGTGTAGTGTAAATATTTGGACTGATTCTTACCCCTTTTATGTTTTCCCAGTCAATGGCGACGGTATGTAGCTTGTACTTACCGTAAAAATAGTCAGTAATTTCTTGCGCTGTTTTTCCCTCAATTTGCAGTAAGGCCATGGCTCCACTGTGGCTTGGGCTAGCCGATGTTGCGATATTGACTCCTTTAAACTGTCCAACGCATTCGGTCCAGTATTTCTTCAAATAAAAAAGCCTTTTCTGCTTTCGCTCGATTCCAATCATTTGATGAAAATCAATGGCATGACCGATGGCTTGTTCGATGGCAAATGAGCGGGTTCCAAGGTTTTCAAATTTATGGATATCCTCGATTTCAGGGTCTCCAGCTCCGCAAAGTGGGTAAAGTCTAGAGATTTTGCTTTTTTTCACAAACATCAACCCAGTGCCGAAGGGTGCGCAAAGCCATTTATGAAGGCTAGTGCCCATGTAATCACAGTCGAGGTCAGAGACCTTGAAATCTATCTGCGCAAAGGAATGTGCTGCATCCAACACTACTTCAATACCTCGGCTGTGTGCGGCCCGAGCAATTTCCTTTGCTGGCAAGAGCTGCCCATTCCAATTTATCATGTGCGTTACGTGTACGACCTTGGTTTTTTCTGAAAAAGCATTTTCAAACTCCTTGACAATCAGTTCGTTGTCCTCAATGGGGAATTTAAAATCCAACCATTTCAGCACGATTCCATCACGCTGGGCACGTTGCTTCCAGGCATTAATCATGTTGGGATAATCCTGTTTTGTCAGCACTACCTCATCGCCAGCCTTTAAGCGAAGCCCAAAAACGATGTTCGACAAAGCCTCGGTGGTGT
>JALOMF010000434.1 GCA_025455635.1 Saprospiraceae bacterium
TTTCTTTTTTGCCGAAAATACGTTTGAGTAAATTCATCGAACAACGATTTGATTTTTTAATATCCTAATGCCAACACACCGGCCACATCGCACCCCCCGTCTCCCTAAAATACGGAAACGCATTCCCACTCCCCGGCATTTCACTCATCAGCCAAAGCCTTGATTTGCTCGTAAAAACTTTCCTTTATCCAAAACTCCGCCTTGTTTCTAAGCTCGTCCACCACATCCATGACGGCGTCTATCAATCCAGCTTTTTTGGCTTTCAGTAGTATGCCGATAAGCCCAATGGAAGAAATGCCCATTTCGTCGGCAATTTTCCAGCCCCTGCGCTCATCAATCAAAAGGAAATCAGCAGAAAGCTCCTTTGCCAATGCAATAGCCTCGGCCTCTCCTTCATCCAATTTTTCCAATAGCTGTTGAACAAGTGCCACATCTTCAGGAGCCTTAATCTCAAACCATTCAGCGGTGGTGTATGCTGAAATGTCTTCCCCAAAGTCTTCCAACGCCAATACTTCGGCGTGTACTTTGGGAGGTACGACAACGACTTGATACATCTCTCGGAGCAGGGAAAGCCTGCCAATCAGAATCAAGTTGCTAATGGGGGAAGTATCGCTTACAATGAGCATTTCAAGAGAGGTTCAGTTTCTTCATATCCGCCTGCAATTCCTCAATGCCATAATGAATTGGGATTTTGCGGCGGCCAAGCTCCCGCTGCATTTGCATCCGGTGAAGCCCAGCCAGACGGGCTGCCTGCGCCATGGTCAGGTGCTCTTGTTGGAACAGCAAAATGGCCAGTTCGAGCTTCACCTGCGTTGCTGTAAGGTGCGCTTCTTCAAGATAAGTGTCAGGGATGTAAACTACCATTTTTAAAGAATTTTATCCAAAGATAAACTAACCAGTGGGAACTCCAAAAGTTCCTCAATCCATCTGACAACAAGTCGGCCTCATAAAGCTCCCCGTCTCCCTAAAATACGGAAACGCATTCCCGCTCCCCGGCATTTCAAAATAAAACTTCGTTCGCTTCCTATCATAATTCCCAACCTCGTTCATCGTCGCCGAATCGTAGAGGCGACCATTTACCATCGTGTATTTCACGAACTCGCTGTTGCGGATGTCCTCCAACGGGTTTTTATCCAATATGATTAAATCCGCCAATTTCCCGGCTTTGAGGCTGCCGATTTGCTCATCCATTCCCAAAGAAATAGCGCCATTGATAGTGGCACAGCGCAGGGCCTCTAGGTTCGTCATACCGCCCTGTTGGAGCATCCAAAGCTCCCAGTGGGCGCCGATGCCCTGGATTTGGCCGTGGGCACCGAGGTTGATTTTTACCCCGGCGTCGGTGAGCTTTTTCAGGCTCTTGGAGGTAAGGATATGGCCGTTCTGGTACTCCTCGTCGGGAATCATGGTGCGGTGGCGGCTGCGGCTGTCAATGATGGCACGGGGCGTGAAGGCCAGCAGGCGCTCCTTTTCCCAGACGTTGGTGTTTTGGTACCAATAATACTCGCCGTTCACCGAGCCGTAGCTGACGATGAGCGTGGGCGTGTTGTGCGTCTTGGTGGCGGCCCAGAGCGTGGTCACGTCCTTGTAGAGCGGTGCGATGGGGATATTGTGCTCGACCGTGGTGTGGCCGTCCACGACCTCCGAGAGGTTGTGGTAGAAGGTGCTGCCGCCCTCCGGCACCACTTGGATGCCGAGCTCACGGGCAGCTTGGATGACCTGCTGGCGCTGCTCCCGGCGGGGCTGGTTGTAGCTTTTCACCGAAAAAGCGCCGAAGGCTTTCGTGCGGCGCAGGGCGGACTTGGCATCCTCCAAGGAGTTGATGACGGCCTTGAAATCGCCGTCGGCACCGTAAAGGATGGTGCCCGTGCTGAACAGCCTCGGCCCGACCATATTGCCCGATTTGATGAGTTCCGAATTGGCGAAAACCATCTCCGTATTGGCGCTGGGGTCGTGCATGGTCGTGACGCCGTAGGCGAGGTTGGCGTAGTATTGCCACTGCTTCTGCGGGCTGAGGCCGTAGCGGAAATTGCCGCTGTGCGCATGGGCGTCAATGATGCCCGGCATGATGGTCTTGCCCGTGCAGTCAATCTCCTTTGCCCCCCTCGGCACCACGAAATCCGGGCTGACGGCCTTGATGACGTTGCCCTCCACCACGACCGTTCCCTTCTCAATCACTTGGTCGCCCTCCATCGTGATGATGCGGGCATTGGTGAAGGCAATGACCCCGTTCGGCTTGTCGGCGGGCAGCGTGAGCTTGATTTTGATGCCAGCGGTGTCCATCGGTGGCAGGCTGTCACGGCTGCCTTCGAGGAACTTGAACCGCTCGGTGAGGTCGTCGCTGAAATACTCGTTGCCGAGCGTCCAGTGCAGGGTCTTGCTGTCGGCGCTCCAGTGGATATTGATGCCGGCATCTCGTGCCACCTGTGCGACGGGCACGGCCTTGGTGTCGGCGGTGAGGCCCACTTTTTTGCCCGTCTTCGGGAACGGTGCGACATAGACCTTGAACAGTTCCGACCACGCAACCCATTGATTGTCAGGACTGATGACGTAGCGGTGGGCGTATTTCCCATCGAAATGCTCCTGCTTGTTTTGCCCGTTCAAATCCACGCTCTCTACGCTCTTCACGAGGCTGCCAAAGAGGTAGCCGCCTTTTTGGTAAAAAATGCGCTTGCCATCGGCGCTGAACTGCGGGTACTCGCCCTGCGGGGTCACGAGCTTGGGTTCGGCACTGCCATCGGAAGGGATGAGATAAATTCCCGGCTCCTTGCAATGGGCAAAGCCCTGGTGCTCGTTGCCGCCTTCTTTTACGAAGACAATCCACTTGCCGTCGGGGGAGAAGGAGGGGGTGCGGTAGATACCGGGGGATTTGGTGAGTTTTACAAAATTACCTTTTCCTGGGATGTCAGCCCTTACCATTGCTTCAGTTATTATTGGGAAATCCCATCTCCAAATAGCCCCCATATTTTCATCGTTCCAAGAGACACAAACCATCTTCATTCCATCACTTGAGAATGAAGGCTCAAATTCAAACTCGTTGTTCCAGTCAATTTTTGCATCAGCATTCATTAACCATTTAAATGGAAATGCTGATGCTTTTATATTATCCTTTAATGGCTGTCCCCATAATTGTCCTGTCGCATTGAACACCAAGTTATTACCATCAGGTGTTGTGACCGCATTCCTCATCACCTTCACCTCCATCTCCTCCTCAAACGCCTTCTGCTTCGGTCGCACCGTCTCCGCCACCTTCATTTTCACGTCCACGGAGAAGGGGATTTCCACCGCCTTCGCAGGTTTTTCAGCGCCGAGCGAGACGGGGACTCGCCATATTTTCCCCAAGCCATAAATCACGATTTCATTGTCGGTGGGCATCCAGTCGAAGCCGGGATAGGCCCCGAAGATGGCCCATGCCTCCTGTTGGTCCTTGCTCAGTTGGTCGAAGAGGGGGTACTCCTGCCCGGTCTTCAGGTCGGCCACCCACAGCACCGACTGCGTGCGCACCCGCCGGATGAAGGCGAGCTTGGTGCCGTCGTTGGAGATTTGCGGGCGGCAAGCTCCGCCGGGGCCGGTCACCACGTCCTCGATTTTGCCCTCCTGCCTATCGTAGCGGCGGATGACGTAAATCTGGTTGTTCGGGTCCTTGTTGTACTGGAAAAAGCCGCCGGGGTACATGTCCTCGCTGAAATAGACGTACCGCCCATCGGGGCTGACGCAGGGTTCGTTCACGTCCTGCTGGTCGTTCTTGCGCTCGGTGAGCAGGAGTCCACTGCCCCCGGTCACGTGGTACATCCACATTTCGCCCGCCCCGAGCGAGCGCCCGGAGGTGAAGTGCTTTCGGGCGATAAGGTATTGATTGTCAAGCCAAACGGCGTTGTTGAGCAGGCGGAAGTCCTCCTTGGTCAGTTGCGAGGGGTTCTTGCCATCGGCGTCCATCAGCCAGATATTGTCGCCGCCACCCGCATCGGAGGTGAAGCTGATTCGCTTGCCATCCGGCGAAAAGCGTGGCTGCACTTCCCAGGCGATGCCCGAGCGTAGTGGCGTCGCTTTGCCTCCGGCAATGGGCATCGTATAAATATCGCCGAGCATGTCAAAGACGATGGTCTTCCCGTCCGGGCTGAGGTCGAGGTTGAGCCAAGTGCCCTCGTCGGTGGTGAAGTTGACGTCCTTCCAGTTCCAGCCGGAGCCGGTGGGGGCGTTGATGTCCCATTTTTTCGGGGTTTCGGTTTTGGCAGGGGTGGTGGGTTTTTGCGCCTTTTTCTTTTGGGC
>JALOMF010000435.1 GCA_025455635.1 Saprospiraceae bacterium
GCAAGCTGAAGCTGGGCGGCACTCCCTGGCCGCTGGACGACCTCCAGAACGTACTTGAAGGCGGTATTTATAACTTTGGCACTTTCAGCCTCGGCCCTGATGGTAAATTGTACAATCTCGGCCAGTCTTCTCATAATGTAATCGAGTACCCAGACCTGCCGGGCGAGGCCAGCGGCTACTGCCTCGCTGCTGACAACCCGCCCTCTTGCCTCGGCGTGCCCTTCTACCTCCTCTCCACCCCCCATCCCAACTACCGCCTAGGCCCCCGCCCCGGCAGCGCCTGCGATACCATCGTGAGCAGCACCCAGCCGCCACTGGCTGGCAGCCCCACAGGGGCAAGCGGCTACGGCGTCACGGCATCGCCCAGCGTGGCCAGCAATCAGGTCGAGGTGAGCATCACCCTGCCCAGCTACGGTAGTACCAGCAGCGCCGAGGTGCAGGTGGTGGACATGCTCGGCCGGGTGCTGCACCGCCACCGCTTCCCGCCGTATGCCTACCTGCACTCGCTGGACGTGTCCGGCTGGCCAGCTGGGCTGTACAACGTGGTGCTGCTGGAAGGGGACAGGCCAAAGGCAGGGGCTAGGCTGGTGGTGGCGAGGTAGGCCGAATTTTGTTTGGGTTGAAATTATGGCTCGTTTATACTATTTTTGGCCACAAAAAGCGTAGAATGGAAAACTTGTTGTTGAAATACAATCGGCTCGACCAGTTCTCCCAAAAATTGGTGGAGGACTTTGTCGAATTGCTTATCAAAAGGCAAACAGCCGGGAAATCGGCTGCAAAAAAACGCACTAGCGAGCCAACAGGCCCAGCCAGGCAAGACAAATCGTCTTTTGACTATCAGGCATATAAAAAACAATTGCTTACCCTTCGCCCTTGGACTAGTGAAGACATAAAGGCTTTTGATGAAGACTTGGCCCTTTTCAAAAACATGACATTGAAAGAATGGTAATTGACAGTTCTATTTTTATCGAATACCTGCGTTCACGGGATAGGCAAAATACAACTTTGGTCAACTTGCCCGAAGTCCCAGCGCTATATGTTTCCGACGTAACCGTTTTTGAATTATTCATGGGTGCAAAGGATGAATCTAAATGGAACGACGATGAAGCCATCCTAGCCCCATTGGTGAAGCTTCCATTTGATACTGAGGCCGCAATTGAAGCATCCAAAATTTTTCAGTTCCTTCAAAAACAAGGCAACATCATCGAATTCCGGGACATTTTCATAGCCGCCATTGCCATTGCCAACAAACTACCACTCAAAACGCTGAATAATAAAGATTTTTCTAGAATTCCCGACCTACAATTAGCTTGACTAGCCGCGCTACATTTCTGCTACCTTTGCCCTTCGGAATATGCACTACCCCATCTCACAAATCGCCGAAATAACAAGCGGCCAGTTCCTGGCCCCGCCGCACGACGCCGTCATCGAGCACCTGCTCCTCGACAGCCGGCAGGTGATTTTCCCGGCCAGCTCGCTCTACATCGCCTTGCAGGGACGGCTGCACAACGGCCACGAGTTCATCGCCGACCTGTACGAGCAGGGGGTTCGCAATTTCCTGATTTCCAGGAATTTACCGTCGCTGCTCCCATTCCCACAGGCCAATTTTATCCTTGTAAAAAACACCCACGACGCCTTCCACGCCCTCGCCGCTTGGCACCGCAGGCAGTTCAGTTTGCCCGTCATCAGCATTACGGGCAGCAACGGCAAGACCATCGTCAAGGAGTGGCTCTTCCAGCTGCTCCACGAAGACCACCACATCGTGCGCAGCCCCAAGAGCTTCAATTCGCAGACCGGGGTGCCGCTCTCCGTGCTCCAAATCACACCAGCGCACACGCTCGGCATCTTCGAGGCGGGCATCTCCAAGCCCGGCGAGATGGAGCGCCTTGCCCGCATCATCGCCCCCGACATTGGCATTTTCACCAATATTGGCGAAGCCCACCAAGAGGGCTTCCCCGACCTCCAGACCAAAATCAGGGAGAAACTGCTGCTCTTCCAAAGCTGCCATACCATCGTCTATTGCGTTGACAATGAACTGGTTGCGGAGCTGATGCAGGCCGCCTATGGCGAAACGGGCAAGCGCCTAGTCACATGGTCGGCCACCGGCAGGCCCGCCGATATGCAAATCATTGACAAAGTTCAATACCCCGGAGCCACCAAGCTCGAAGCCACCATCGTAAATCCCTGCCTGCCGGCTGACAGGGTAAATCAGTCAATCGTAATTCCCTTCACCGACTCGGCCAGCATCGAAAACGCCACCCACTGCTGGGCCCTGCTCTGTAACACGGACTGCCAGTCCGTGCTTTCCACACCTCCCATCCAGCAGGGTTTAAAAGCTGGCACGGACTGGCAGTCCGTGTTACGGATTGGCACAGACTGGCAGTCCGTGTTACAGCGGTTTTCCCGCCTCGAACCCGTGGCCATGCGCCTCGAACTGAAAGAGGGCGTCAACGGCTGCACCGTCATCAACGACAGCTACAACTCCGACCTGACCTCGCTCGGCATCGCCCTCAACTTCCTCCAGCAGCAAAGCCCGCCCCGTAGCCTTGGGGGCAAAAAGCTCAAGCACACGCTCATCCTGTCCGACATTCTTCAAAGTGGGCAAACGGCCGCACAGCTCTACGGCACGGTGGCAGGCTTGCTCATCGAGAAGCGGATTGACCGCCTCATCGGCATCGGAAAAAAGGTGGAACACGTGAAAAAATACCTGCCGCCAAGTTTCGACGCCCGGTTTTACCCCAGCACCCAAGCGTTTTTTGACGATTTTCAGGAACTGGTCTTCCGGGACGAGGCCATCCTGCTCAAAGGTGCCCGCCAGTTCGAGTTCGAGCGCATCGCCAACCGGCTGGCCGTCAAGTTCCACAAAACCGTGCTGGAGGTCAACCTCAGCGCCCTGCTCAACAACCTGCGGGTCTATCAGAGCCAGCTCGGCCCCGGCACCAAGATGATGGTGATGGTAAAAGCCGGCGCCTACGGCAGTGGCAGCAGCGAAGTGGCCAAGCTCCTCGAATTTCAGAACGTGGACTACCTCGGCGTGGCCTACGCCGACGAGGGCGTGGAGCTTCGCAAAGCGGGCATCCAGCTCCCCATCCTCGTCATGAACCCCGAAGAAGCCACCTTCGATGCGCTGGTGCGCTACCGTTTGGAGCCAGAGATTTACAGCCTGAGCCTGCTCCGCAATTTTTTGGATTTCCTGAAAAACCATTTTGCGAAGCAAACTAACAGCGCCCCCCCCCAATCCGAAATCCGAAATCCGAAATCCGCAATCGCTTCGTCCGCAATCGCTTCGTCCGCAATCGCTTCGTCCGAAATCCACTTGAAGTTCGACACCGGCATGCACCGCCTCGGCTTCGAAGCACAAGACCTCCCCGAACTGCTGGAACTGCTCACCCCTACCGACGAACAACAGCCCAAGTTGAACGTGCGGACGGTCTTTTCGCACCTGGCCGCCAGCGAAGCACCGCAGCACGACGATTTCACGAGGGAGCAGTTCAGCCGTTTCCAAGCCATGTACGAAACACTGGCCGACAGGCTCGGCTACCGCCCCATGCGGCACATCCTCAACAGCGGCGGCATCGTGCGCTTCCCGGAGCAGCAAATGGAAATGGTGCGGCTCGGCATCGGACTCTACGGCGTGGACAGTAGCGGCCTGCTGCAAGACCGCCTACAGACCGTGAACACCCTCAAAGCCACGATTTCGCAGATAAAAAATGTCGCCGTTGGCGAAACGGTCGGCTACGGCAGGCTCGGCAAGGCACAACGGCCCATGCGCATCGCCACCATCAGCCTGGGCTACGCCGACGGACTGCTGCGCCGTGCCGGAAACGGGCGTTTCAGCGCCTTGGTGGAGGGCCAGCCAGCCCCCATCATCGGCAATGTGTGCATGGACATGACCATGCTCGACATCACCGACATCCCTGCGGCACAGGAGGGCGGCCAAGTCGTCATCTTCGGAAAAGACCTGCCCGTGCAGGAACTTGCAGCATGCCTGGGCACGATTCCTTACGAGATTTTCACCACCATCTCCGAGCGGGTGAAACGGGTGTACGTGCAGGAGTGAAGGGTGGCAGATGTGATGGGACACAGATTGAACGGATTAAACGGATTGCCGCTGATTTCTAGGTAGTCGTATTTGAAACTGATGAACCAAATATGGCCAACAGTAGTCAGCATTGAGAGGAGGTGTTATCAAACCCCGGCGTTCCAGAACCCGGCGTTCCAGAACATCGGGGTTTGATAACCCCTCCGCTCAA
>JALOMF010000436.1 GCA_025455635.1 Saprospiraceae bacterium
CGGACGCTTATGAAGTTCCAACTTTTGTCATTGAGGTTATTTCAAGTGGGGACCAAATGGAGAAAGTTCGTGAAAAAATGCTGAACTATCGGGATGCAGGTGTTCAAGTCGTCTGGCATATTTTCCCTAAACACCGTCAAGTTGATGTTTACAGCGGTAAAAAATTGAACGAAATGGTTACATGTTCGGGCGACGAAATCTGTTCTGCTGCCCCAGCGTTACCCAATTTTAAAATCGCAGCAGTTAATATTTTCGCAAAAAAATAGAGTTATGACTGCAGCTGAAATGCAAATTCGTCTGGTGAGATTAGTCATAAATTCAAATGACCAAGAACTCCCCTTCAAACTGCTTGAGCACTTTGAAATTGAAAAAGCCAAAAAACAAGCATCCGATAATTTTTAACATAAGAGGAAGAAAGATTGATTTGGGAATCAATTTAACATGATAAAGTTGATTCTGAACAAATTATGCAGGAATTAGGAAATCTTGCTAAAATTTATCCAAAAAGGGCACTATCAAACGCAAAAAATTCCCGATGAAACTCATCCGCCACGGCAAACCCTCCCAAGAAAAACCCGGCATCCAAATCCCCAACGGCACCCGCCTCGACGTGAGCGCCTTTGGGCAGGATTTTGATGAAAAATTCCTCGAAAATGATGGCCTGAGCAAGTTGGCCGATTGGCTGAAAACCAACCAGTCCGCTTGCCCCATCGTCAGCCCGACCACGAGGCTGGGTGCGCCGATTGGACGTCCATCCAAAATCATCTGTGTGGGCCTGAACTACTCCGACCATGCCAAGGAAAGCGGTATGACTTTGCCCACGGAACCGATCCTTTTTTTCAAATCAACGACGGCAATTTGCGGGCCGGATGACAACGTCATCATCCCGAAAAACAGCGAAAAAACGGACTGGGAAGTGGAATTGGCCGTGGTCATCGGCAAAAAGGCCAGCTACGTGGACGAGGCCGATGCGATGGACTGTGTGGCAGGCTACGTGCTGCACAACGACATCAGCGAGCGGGCCTTCCAGTTGGAGCGGCAGGGGCAATGGGTAAAGGGCAAAAGCGCCGACACCTTTGCGCCATTGGGGCCGTTTTTGGTTACGAAGGACGAAGTCGCTGACCCGCACAACCTCGGTATTTGGCTGAAACTGAACGGCGAACTGCTCCAAAACAGCAATACCAGCAACCTCGTTTTCAATATCCCGCACCTCGTCAGCTATATCAGCCAGTTCATGACGCTGCTGCCCGGCGACGTGATTTCCACGGGGACGCCTGCTGGGGTAGGGCTGGGGCTGAACCCGCAGCGCTACCTCGTGCCCGGCGATGTGATGGAGCTTGGCATTGATAGTTTGGGCGTGCAGCGACAAGTTGCAGTTGCCTATTAATTTAAAATAAACTGTGTTTGGTTAAATCTTGACTGGCCGTGGCCGTGTCAAATCTTTGTTCCTTTTTCCGCCCTCCTCGTTACTTTCTTTGGAATTTCCTTTTCTTTGTAAAACAATGCCTCCATGTTTGTTAAAACTTAGGCTTTGGGTCAATTTTTGAGCACCATAGCCGTTAAGAGCAGCTAAACCACGACCGCCAACTATTTTATGCGATTGTTGAAAACGCCTTTTTTTGTGCTAACTTTTCTGTTGCCGCTACTGTTGGAGGCACAGTCGCTTTTTCCCATCAAAAAGGATAAAAAATGGGGCCTGATAAACGCCGAGGGCCGCTTAGTCCAAGCGCCTATCTACGATGCCATTGGGGAGTTCAAGCAGTTTGGCTATGCCACCATGCAGCGGCAGGGCAGGGTAGGGCTGCTCAATTCGGAAGGGACAGAGGTGGTGCCACCGAATTACGAGGACGTGAAGGCGCTGGACAGCACCCTGATTTCCGTGATGGACAAGGATGGTTGGAAAGTCATCAATTTGCAAGGCAAAACGGTGCTGCCCGCAGGCTATGAGCGGGTAGAAGTGCTGTGCGCTGGCAAGCAAGCTGGGTTTTCGAGGTCATTGGCCTTTCTTTCTTTCAAGGTGGACAAAAAATGGGGCATTGTAAATGAAAATGGCGTGGTGGTGGCAGCTCCCAGGTTTGATGATGTTTCGCTTTTCAAAAACTTGCCAAAAGGATTGAGCCTCACCTTGTTCCAAACGAAATTGGACGGGCTGCTCGGCTTGGTTTTGCCCACTGGATTTGAACTGCTCACCCCCCAAGCCAACGAAATTAGGGTTTGGAACAGCAACCTGATTTTTTATGAAAAATACCAAAAATGGGGCGCCGTGAACCTGCACGGGCAGCCAGTGCTGGAGAACGTTTACGAACAGTTCGCCAGCCTCTCCACCAACTTCCTGAAGCTCGTTTCCAACAACAAAACCTACCTGTTTTCCTTGGTGTACAACAGCCTGATAACCAAGGGAGAATACGAGGCGTACTATGCTTTCAGCGATGATTTTGTGCTGTGCAAAAGGCAGCGTATGCTGGGTTTGATTGACCATTGCGGCAGCTTGGTTTTGAGCAACCGTTACAGTGAAATCCAGGCTTACGACGGCGAAACCTTCCGGGCGAATATTGATGGCAAATGGGGCATCGTGGCAGCCGACGACCTGACGGTAGTGCCGTTCGGCTTTGAATATATTTCACCGATGAAAAATGGCCGCTGCGTGGTGATTCAGAACCGCAAATGCGGCGTGGCCAATAACCGGGGCGCCGTTTTGGTTGCTCCGCAATTTGACAGGATAGAACTGGAGGACGACCAGGTGAAAGCCTACACGGGCAGCCAATTGAGCGTGTTCAACTACGACGACGAGGGGCAACTGGCTGGCGAGAGCAGTTTCGACAAGCATTTCACCATCAAAGTCACCAAAGGCTCGGAGCCACGGCAGCGCTTGCCGACCGATACGGACAGCCCGTACCAGCTTGAAAAATTTGAATGGTTTTATGCCAATGGGAAATGGGGCCTCCGCCGCTTGGACAATGGCGCTATTCAAATCGAGCCTACTTTCAATGCAGTCCAGGTTGAAAAGGAGCTGGGCCTGACCCTCGTGGGCATCGAAATGATGCAGGAACTGGACTTTGACCGCACCAGCTACCGCTTCGAAATGGCCTATGGCTTGGTGCAAAACGATACAGGACTGCTGGTGCATGAAGTGGATTTGGTGGACGTGCGGCTGGCGGATTTTGACAGAGGAAACCCCGTCGCCCGCTGCATTTTCACCAATGGAAAACATGGTCTGGTGAACCGGATTGGCAAAATCATCACCCGTGACTTCGGTTTCATCGGTGAGTTCAACAGCGGCGTGGCCAGGGCCAGCCAGAAGGGCCGCATGTCGGCGACGCTGGACAGTAAGTCCCCCAATTTGGGCATGTTGCAAAACTTCTTGGTGTCGCAGCTAGCCCCCGTCACCCTGACCGACTACACGCAGCACGACCTCGACATTGACAACAAAGGCGCACTGACCTGCGACGGCTGCACCTGGGGTTATATTGATACCGCTGGCGCAATAGCCGTGCCGCCGCAGTTTGGCTACGCCAAGGATTTTGTCAACGATGTGGGCATCGTGGAATTGGGCGGGAAGTGGGGCATGGTGGACAAGAAAGGAAAACAGCTTTTGCCCTGCAAATACGATGAACTGGGCTTCTTGGAAAACACAGGAAACAAAGTCCTGCGGGTTTTCAAAAAAGAAGAAAAATACGGACTGATTGACACGCTAGGCCAACTGACGGTCAGTGCCCAATACGAGAACATCGGCTCGTTCAGCGAGGGGCGGCTGGCGGTGAGGAAGAACGGGGTTTGGGGCTTTGTGGACAGGAACGGAAGGGAAGTAGTGCCTTGCCGTTTTGATGAAGTGGGGCCATTCAGCGAGGGCTGGGCAGCGGCCCGGCTCGGCAGCAAATGGGGATTCATTGACCGCAACGGCGTTGTGGAGCTGGATTTCCAGTTTGCCAAAGCCGGAAGATTCAGCAACGGCATGGCTCCCGCAAAAAGGGAAGGCCCGCATTTCGGCTACATTGACCGAAAGGGCAACTGGGCCATTAAGCCAGTTTACCCCAAGGCCCACCCGTTTGACCGGGGCGTGGCCAAGGTGGAAGAATCTAGCGGCCAGTTTCTACGCACAGGCCTGATTGATACAGTTGGCAATTTTATTTTGAAACCCAAATTTGTCTCTTTGACAGATTTTGACCAGCATGGCCTCGCTGTGGGCGAGGTGAGTGGCAATGTTTCCAAGTACTCGCTGGTCAACCTCAAGGGCCAAGTAGTCACCAACC
>JALOMF010000437.1 GCA_025455635.1 Saprospiraceae bacterium
CGCAATTTTTACGAAGACGTGTATGAAGCCGGGCTGGTGGAAAAGGGCGAGCGCCCCGTCGTGGTGCCCGATTCGGTGGCGGCAGGCGTGGAGCGGTTCTGGACGGCAGCGCTGAAACTGGAACCAACAAGGGAGGACATCCAGCTCGGACTTTGCCAACTCTACGCCCTCTCCTTGCAGCGCCAAAAACTGCTGCCGCAACTCAAAGCCGCCCAGCAGCACGCCCAAAACGACCCCGACCTGCCCATCCAACTCGCCAACTACGCCCGCTACCTCGGCGACCGGGGCGATTTCGAGGGCATGATGGCCGCCTATCGGCAAATCCACCAGCTTTTCCCCGCCAATACCGGCCTATTGAGCGACATGGCGGGCGAGTATTTTTTCAATGGAAAACTGGACAGCGCACGGCACTACCTGCGCCTGAGTTTGAAGGACGAAAAGGCCGACCAATCAGTGCTGGGCAATGCGTTCTACCTCGGCTCCCTGCTCGGCGATTATGAACTGGCGCTTTCAGCCATACAGCGGCTGCCCGGCACTAGCCACTTGCTTTACGAAGGCATTTTAAAATTTAAGGAAGGCGAGAAAAAATGGAAAAAACCGCTGGAAAAACTGCTGGAATCCAACCCTGACAGCACCGAGGCATTATTCGCTAAAGCGATGCTGGCCGACTCGTTCCTAGTGGATGTGGATAATTACTTGGTACTCACGGCCATTGACCCCGGTGATGCTTTCAAGGTTTTGATGCATGAAAAATTCAAGGAAACGGGCGACTTCCTGCCCTATTTCAACGCCGCCGAAACCTACTGTTTTAACAAATGCCACGCCCGTGCCGACGAGGCTTTTCGGCAATTGGAGCGGCTACCCAGCCTCCAGCTCGAAGCCGCCGACCAAGACAATATCAACTTCTACCACGCTTGGTCATTGCACCAACTGAAGCGCCCCGACGAAGCGCTGCCCTATTTTGAAAAACTCTTGGAGTCGGAGGATTTTTACAAAAAAAGTGCCGCCTGCTGGTTCATCGGCAAGCGGCATTTCGACCTCGGCGACAAGCTGAGGGCACGGGAATATTTCTCGAAAGTGGCGGGCGATGCGGCTTCCAGCAAGTTCGCTACCATGTGCTGGGAGTACATGGGGCTGTAAATCAGCTCAGTTCGTTGTAGAGCCGCATGTAATCCTTTGCGGAGCGCTCCCAAGAAAAATCAACGGCCATGATGCGCTCCCGCAGGCTGGCCAGCACCTCTGGGTTGTTATAAACCTTCACCGCCCGGAAGATGGCCATCGCAGCGTCCTCCACCGTAAACTGGTTGAAGCGGATGCCCCGTCCACCCTGTTCCCCGATGTCAATAATGGTATCCTTCAAGCCGCCCACGCTGCGCACGATGGGGATGCTGCCGTAGCGGCAAGCGTACATCTGGTTCAGGCCGCAAGGCTCCACACGGGAGGGCATGATGAGGAAGTCCGACCCGGCGTAGAGCTGGTGCGCCAAGCCCTCGTTGTACTCCAGCGAGGCGTCGTAGAAGCCGGGCAGCTGGTTTTTCAGCTCCGCAAACTCCCGCATGAGGTCTGGCTCGCCAGTGCCCAGTACGATGAAGCCGACCCTGACACCGCTACCCACTACCCTGCGCATCACTTCGGGAAGGAGGTCTGCCCCTTTCTCGCGCACCAGCCGCCCGATGAAGGTGACGATGGGCAAATCGGGGATGATGCGGAAACGGTCGTGCAGCTTGGCCTTGTTGATTTCCTTGTACTCCGCAATATTTCCTTTTTGCAGTTTGTAAGAAACATACTTGTCAGTGGAGGGGTCCCACAGCGCCGTATCAATGCCGTTGATGATGCCCCAAGCCTTCGGCATCTCGCTGTTCACGAGCGGTTCGAGGCCGGCGGCGTTGTACTTCAGTTCCTCCAAGTAGCCCGGCGACACGGTCGTGAAGCGCCAGCAGCATTTCAGCGCAGCGGCCAATGGGCAAATCGTGTTGCCCCAGTCGAGCAGCCACCTTGCATTGGCATCAAAATAGGGTAGCAGGTGGGCGTTTTGCCAACTGAAAGCGCCACTGTACTCGCCGTTGTGAATAGTAAAAACGGTGGGCATGTTGCGCAGCGAGTGGAACTCCGGGCAATGTTTCACCATGAACGGGATGAGGCCCGTGTGGTGGTCGTGGCAGTGCAGGATTTGCGGCTTCCACTGCATGTCCACCACCCATTTCAGCACAGCCTGCTGGAAGCAGAGGTAGCGCTGCACCTCGTCACCGTACCAGCCGCCGCCGGGGTCGCCGTACACGCCGGGGCGGTCGAACTTGCCGGGCAGGTTGACCACGTAGAGCGGGAAGCCTAACCCCTCGTTTTGCACCTCCTCGATGGCAAACCACACGTAGTCGTTGTGCAGCCGGACGTGGCCCTGATAGACCTCCCGATAGCGCTGCTGGTTGAGCCATTTCGTGGCAAACTTGGGCATGATGACGGCGGTACTGACCCCCGCCTTGTTGAGATATATCGGCAACGCGCCGACCACGTCGCCCAAGCCGCCGTACTTGGCCGCCGGGTAACATTCCATGCTGATGTGGAGGATTTTCATACTGAGGATTGGAGGATTGGATGAAAGAGGGATTGAAGGCGTGACGATGGCATTGCCCCATCTTCAATCCTTCAACCCCTTCAATCCTCCAATCCTTTAAAAAAGCCACTCCACCGCCTTCGGGAATTCTTGGCCCCATTTGGCCTCGTTGTGCTCCCCGTCCGGGTCAATGGAGATATTGAATTCGATTTTGCTGCCATCCAAGCCCTTGCGCTGGAGCGCAGCCTTCAGGCGCTGCACATTGGGCACCATATTGGAGCCTTCGTTGCCGCCTGCGTAAAGGTATATTTTTGTCTGAAACGGGTTAAAAAAATTGATGGCGTGGAAATAAATCTTTGGCGTCAGCCAGAGTGAGGGGGAGAAAATCATCATTTTGCCGAAGGTCTCCGGGAAGATGAACCCGCTGTAAACACTGATGAGGCCGCCCATGCTGCTACCCCCCACGCCTGTGTGCTGGCGGTCGGACAGGGTACGGAAATTGGCGTCCACGTAGGGCTTTAGTTCCTCAGACATGTAGCGGGCGTACTGCTTGCCGAGGCTTGGGCCGAACTTCGTTACCTCCGGCGGCGAGAACTCCCGGATGCGGTCTTCCTCGGCGTGGTCAATGGCCACCACGATGATGTCGCCCTTGCCTTGCTCGGCCATGAGGGCCAGCCGCTGGTCCACGTGCCAGTTGCCGAAAGGAGAACGGTATTCGAGCAGATTTTGGCCATCCTGCAAATAAAGGACGGGGTACCGCTTGTCAGTTTCGTGGTAGTTGTGGGGCAGCAGCACGGCAATGCGGCGCTTTCGCCCAACGGGCGGCGAGTTTACCAAGCCACTGATTACCTGTATTTTAGGCAAAAAACTGGGATTCATAAAAAGTGTTTCGACTGGTGTGATTGTGTAGTTTTGATTAAGCATCGGCAAATGGAGGCGCAAAATTAGCCGAATAAGTCAAAGCCAACATGACTTTGCTCATCCGCTGTTTTTTACTTTTGTGCTTTGATGCCGTGCTTGTCATAAAATTTTCAAAAACCTTGCCCCATGCATAGGGGTACTCGGAGGCAGCCCGCATCGCAATAGTTAGAACCATTCTGATTTGGAAAAACTAGACAAATATTCGGGCCTTGCGGCCAAGTACCTAGCCGGGCAGTCCAGCCCCGCCGAGGAGCAGGATTTGTTTGCCTGGACCGATTCCAGCGCCGACAACCAAGTGCTTTTCGAGGAGTGGACGCAGGCTTGGGCCATGACCGAGGGCGCCGATGCCAGCCCCTTCGAGGCGGACTTGGACGCTGCTTGGGCCAAGATTGACGCCGCCACAACTGCTTCGCCAATGGCCGAGCGCCCGGCTGCCAAAATCGTGCATTTGTCGAAAATCGTGCGCCGATGGAGCGTGGCTGCCGCAGTTTTGCTGGCACTCGGCATAGGATTTTGGTGGATGAACCAAGGGCCCGAACAGCCGCAACTCGTTGAAATACAGACAATTGACAACGAAAAAAAGGCCATTACACTGCCCGACGGCAGCCAAGTTTGGCTCAACGAAAACTCCCGACTGAGCTACGACGCCAATTTTGCGAAGCGGCACGTCAACTTGGAAGGCGAGGCGTTTTTTGAGGTGGAGCGGCTGGTGGAGCGGCCTTTTGAAATCACGAGCGGCGAGGCGGT
>JALOMF010000438.1 GCA_025455635.1 Saprospiraceae bacterium
AAAAGCTTCGCAAAAACTGGAACCAGAATGGGGCCACGACCCTTCCCGTATCGTAGTGGACGAGCTGGTCGGCGTCTGGGTGGCCATGCTCGGCGTCCCCGTCAACTGGCTGAACCTGCTGCTCGCCTTTGGCCTTTTCCGGCTGTTTGATATTTGGAAACCACTGGGTATCAGGAAATTGGAGCGGCTCCCCAGCGGCTGGGGCGTGATGATGGACGATGTGGCGGCAGGGGTGGTATCTGGGGTGTGCTTGCATTTATATTTATTACTAAAATAAACTGAAGTGAGTCAAAAACTTGCAAAATCACCTGAATTGCTCCGCAAAGAAGCGGAAGCAAAAGACCTGGAAGCCCAGCTTAAAAAGAAGCAGACAACCCTGAAAAGCCTCAAGACCCGCCTTCAAAACATCAAAACAGATGTGGAGGAAATAGGCCGTAGGGTACACACCAACATGCTCAACAAAATGGAAGCGGTAGAAGAACTCCGGATGGAAATCGCAGCGCTGGCCCGCCAACTGAAATTGTCCAAGGGCGTGAACAAGCTAGACAAGGAGCAGCTCCAGATGCTGGCCGATGAAATGGCGAATAGCGGCATGTTCGGTGGCGGATTCGAGGAGTACAAAGCACAAAAACAGCAGCGGGAGTCCGGCAACTTCGACTTCGACGAATTTGAGCGGGCCAGGTTGCGCAATATGTTCGCCGAATTTGAAGTGAAACCCCCAGAAAAAGAGCAAAAAGAAATCCGGAAAGTATTCCTGAAACTCTCCCAACGGTTCCACCCCGACCTCGCCAAAAACGAAAAAGAAGCGCAGGAATTCCACCTGCTGATGCAGCAAATCAACGAGGCCAACCAACACAACGACATCCAAGCGCTGCTCGAACTGGAAAGCCTTTACCTGCACGAAACCCTTGATTTTGAAGCAAAAGCGGTAACTGTGGATTCCCTCCAGCAAGTCATTGACCGCCTGAAAAGGGACATCCAATTCATCGAAAAACAAGTGGACCGCACCAGCGAGGAAATCAAGCAGCTCCGCAAATCGGACTTGGGAAAGCTGCTTACCTCCGTCAACAAGGCCGACCGAAAGGGGCAGGGCCTCGACGATGCCACCGCCCAAGTGGAGGAGATGCTGAAAATGTTCACCCAACTGCGGGATGGCCTGGCCGAGTCCATCCAGCTTGGCAAAATTTCGCCCAAACTGATGGACTTGCTCATGGGCGAGGAACTGGAAGAAGAGGAAGAAGACTTCGAGGACATGGACCCCTTCACCCTGCTGACGAAGCTGGCCCGTGGCGACGAAGATGCCTTCAGTTTTTTCAATGCCGCCTTCGACAACCAAGTGGAAGACCCCGTATTTCCCGTGGGCACTACCGTGCGGGTCGCAAAATCAGTTTGGTCGCCTTTTGACAAAAAAACCAATATGCAAGGCTGGCAAGGGCGGGTCGTCTCTGCCTACTACGACGACGAGGGCGAAGAAGCCTACGCCGTTTCATTCGACAGCCAGACCGTAGCACAGATGCCCGAAAAGCTGGTTGACAAGGCCCTGAAAATGGACGATGATTTTCAAGAAGCCGATTTCAGCGAAGACCAATTGGCCATCTGCCTGCCCAGGGACACCGAACAAGATGCACTGGTGGCCTACCGCATCCGCTACCACGGTTCGGTCTGGAAATCGCTGCCCGACAAGGCGATGGCCGCCCGCCTACAAGCTATTTTGCTGGCAGACCCCAACCTAATAGACCACGAGAACTGGACAAACTACCTGACGCAGCACTTGCATTTCCCATTCGAAGCGAGGGTGAGGGGTGGCAAAGGCAATAAGAAAGGGGATACCATTCAGGTTTTCGGCATCAATTCCGTCAATGAGCAAGGCCATGTCATGGCCACCAAAGCCAATGGTAAGAAAGGTCAGAGCTACCCTTTGGCGCACCTGCAAGCAGCCGACGAAAACAGCAAGGAGTATGAGGTGCTGGAGGATTATTTGGTGTGGGCGTCGGATTCCTTCTGGTAAAAGCACTTTACCGCGTTGCAGGCCACTTGGCTAAAATAAAATTGGGGAGGCAGTTCAACCAGTGAACTGCCTCCCCAAAAAAAAGATGGCAAGCAACTACATCGCACCGCTCAACAACCTACCCTTGCTGCATTTCTGCCCTGGGGGAGTTCGGCCGGAGCTGGTCGTGTAGCGCTTGCCGGGGGCAAAGGTAGAAAAAAACTGTTTTGATATGGGGTCTCAAAAAAAATGAGGAAAAAAAAATCAAGTGTGCTAGGATTGCTAAGTGAAAAAAATCAACCCCGAAACAAATCTTCACTTATTTTTGCGCCTGCGATGTAAGTTCGCTTGTTTGGCAAACCATGATTTTAGAGGTGTTTTGAACCAATTATCAAAAAGACTTGTACCAAAGGCTTGCTATTCAACAGGTATCTAATTTTCACAACCATTTTTTTTTAATTTATTTTTAAAGTATCTTTTTGTTATGAACATTTTTGTAGCAAAGCTGGATTTCAACACGACCAGCGAAGATTTGCAAGCCGTATTTGAAAAGTTCGGTGAAGTTTCTTCTGCGAAGGTTATTACAGACCATTTTACTGGTAAGTCGAAAGGATTTGCTTTCGTCGAAATGCCAAACGACGATGAAGCCAACGCAGCCATCAATGCGTTGAACGAGAGCGATTTAGACGGAAGACAAATTTTTGTAAAAGAAGCCACTCCAAAAGAAGACCGTCCACAACGCAGTGCTTATGGCAATGGTACCGGCCGTGAAGGTGGTTACCGTCCTCGCACCAGCGGGGGCTACAGCGGCGGCGGCGGCGACCGTGGTGGTTACGGCGGCGGCGGAAGCCGTGGCGGTGGCGGCTATGGCGGCGGCGGTGACCGTGGCGGCTACGGCGGCGGCGGAAGCCGTGGCGGTGGCGGCTACGGCGGCGGCGGTGACCGTGGTGGTTACGGCGGTGGCGGAAGCCGTGGCGGTGGCGGCTATGGCGGCGGCGGAGACCGTGGTGGTTACGGCGGCGGTGGCGACCGTGGCGGCTACGGCGGCGGCGGAAGCCGTGGCGGTGGTGGTTACAGCGGCGGCGGCGACCGTTACAGCGGAGGCAACGACCGTTATAGCGGCGGCAGCGACCGGGGCGGCGACCGTTACAGCGGCGGCAACGACCGTTACAACGACCGTAGCGATCGCAGCGACAGAAACGACCGTTACAAAGACGATGAATATTAGTAGAACACTAAATTCTGATAAAGAAAAAGCCCGCCGGATTGCTCCGTGCGGGCTTTTTCTTTGGAAAAAACGCTGTGGTCAATGCTGAAATCGAGCAGCCACCGTTTTTCAAGCACCATTGAAATGAAATGGGGTTTCAGCCGCTATCAAAAGCTGAAACCCCATCCGTTTCATTATCCTTTCACAAATTTCGTCGTCCACACCGCTCCTTCCGCTTTGAAGGAAATCAGGTACAGGCCAGCCTTCAGCGCTCCCACCGAAATCGAATTGCTTGGGCTTTTCACCGTGAAAAGCTGCTGTCCAAGCGCATTGGAGACGATGACGTCATCAATGATTATGGAAGACTGAATGAACAGCTCGTCGCTGACCGGATTCGGGAAATAGCTGATTTTGCCTGCTAAGATGGACTCATCCGTTGCGTTCAACAACTCAATATCCGACACGAAACGAGGCAGGAACTGGTAGCCATCCACACAGCCGCCTGCGCCACCGGTCACAAACTGGCCACCAAGACCCGTAGCATGGAATGCGCCAACGGGAGCAGGCATATCGAACAGCTCGCAGTCGTTGTCAATACGCATGGTGATGGCAGGTGAGGTTGGGCTGATGACACTGCGAATCTGCACGTTGAAGCCCGTGCTGCCAGGCGACCAAGCCGACGGGTCAACGAGTTCCATGTTCGTGAACCGCACCAGCTCCGACAGTTGTCGGAGCTGGCGCGGCCAAGCCAATCCAACGAACGACGCATATCGCACCGGGCGCGGTTTAGACCAAACCGACGCGGCGACCGAGGTCGCTCAGGATCACGAACATCCAGGGCCAGAGCAGGAGACCGAGCAGGGTCGGCACCCAGTAGATCAGAAACGGCATCGGCTGGCCGGTCGCCGCAAGGACCCAAAGATTGAGAAGCCGCTCGACCAGCAGCAGCACCCAGACGAACAGCGCCTGCTGCCACAAGGGAAAGAGACGGATCCGTTGATGAAGCTCGACTGCCCCATAAG
>JALOMF010000439.1 GCA_025455635.1 Saprospiraceae bacterium
GGCTACCCGACCACCACGGCGGCGGGAGAGGCAGGCAAGTACATGGGCCGCACCACCAACGAAATCATGCAGCGGGCCAATACTTTCCTGAAAGAATTCGGTGACGAATACGTGGCACTGGAGCACTTGCTCATGGCCATTTTGGTCGTGAAGGACCCCGTTTCACAAATGCTGAAAGACAGCGGCGTGAACGAAAAAGGGCTGAAAAACGCCATCAACGACCTGCGCAAGGGCAGCAAAGTGACCTCGGCCAGCGCCGAGGAAACCTACCAGTCGCTGTCGAAATACGCCGTGAACCTGAACGAACGGGCCAAGCTGGGCAAGCTCGACCCCGTCATCGGGCGGGACGAGGAAATCCGGCGGGTGCTGCACATCCTCGCCCGGCGCACGAAGAACAACCCGATACTGGTCGGTGAACCTGGCACGGGCAAAACGGCCATTGCTGAGGGCTTGGCACACCGCATCGTGAATGGCGACGTGCCGGAAGACCTGCGGGACAAGGAAATCTATGCCCTCGACATGGGCGCCCTCATCGCTGGTGCAAAATACCAGGGCGAGTTCGAGGAACGCCTGAAATCGGTGGTGAAGGAGGTGCTGAGCGCCGAAGGCCGCATCTTCTTGTTCATAGATGAGATACATACGCTGATAGGCGCAGGCAAGGGCCAAGGGGCGATGGATGCCGCAAACATCCTCAAGCCGGCCCTTGCCCGTGGCGACCTCCGGGCCATCGGGGCGACCACCCTCAGCGAGTACCAGAAATACTTCGAGAGCGACAAGGCGCTCGAACGCCGCTTCCAAGTGGTGACGGTGGACGAACCCTCGGAGGAGGACGCCATCTCCATCCTGCGGGGCTTAAAAGAGCGCTACGAGACCTATCACAAGATTACCATCCGGGACGAGGCCGTGGTGGCGGCGGTGCAGCTCAGCACCCGCTATATCCCCGACCGCTTCCTGCCCGACAAGGCCATTGACTTGATTGATGAGGCTGCCGCCCGTTTGCGACTGGAAATGAATTCCATGCCGGAGGAACTGGACGAGGTGGAGCGCAAAATCCGCCAGTTCGAAATCGAGCGGGAGGCCATGAAACGGGAAAACGACGAGCCGAAAATTGCCCGCATCAACCAGGAGTTGGCCAATTTGGAGGAAAAACGCAACGCGCTGAAGGCCAAATGGGAGAGCGAGCGGGAAATCGTGAACGGCGTGCAGCAGGCCAAGGAGGACATCGAAAACCTGAAGCTCGACGCCGCCCGGCTGGAACGGGAGGGCAAGTTTAGCGAGGTCGCCGAAATCCGCTACGGCAAGATACCCGATGTGCAAAAGCGCCTCGACGGTTTCAACCAAAAACTGCAGGAAATGCAGGCTGGCGGCAAGCTCCTCGTCAAAGAGGAAGTGGACGCCGAGGACATCGCCGAAATCGTGAGCCGCTGGACGGGCATCCCCGTCACCCGCATGTTGCAGAGCGAGCGGGACAAACTCTTGAACCTCGAAGCCGAGCTGCACAACCGGGTCATCGGGCAGGAGGAAGCCGTGGAGGCCGTCAGCGATGCCATCCGACGCAGCCGCACGGGCTTGTCGAACGAGAAGCGGCCCATCGGTTCGTTCCTGTTTTTGGGAACAACGGGCGTGGGCAAAACCGAGCTGGCCAAGGCGCTCGCCGAGTACCTTTTCAACGATGAAAACCTGATGACCCGCATTGACATGAGCGAGTACCAAGAGCGCCATTCGGTGAGCCGATTGGTGGGTGCGCCCCCGGGCTATGTGGGCTACGACGAGGGCGGCCAACTCACGGAGGCCGTGCGCCGCAAGCCGTATTCCGTCGTCCTATTGGATGAAATCGAAAAGGCGCACCCCGATGTTTTCAACATCCTACTCCAGGTGCTCGACGAGGGCCGACTCACGGACAACAAGGGCCGGGTGGCCAATTTCAAGAACACGGTGGTCATCATGACGAGCAATATCGGCAGCGACATCATCCGTGCGAATTTCGAGAAAATCACCAAATCCAACCGGGAGGAGGTCATCGAAAGCACTAAGGAACTGCTGTTCAACCTGCTGAAACAGACCGTGCGGCCTGAGTTCCTGAACCGCATTGACGAGACCATCATGTTCCAACCGCTGACGGCCAGGGACATCAAGGCCATCGTGGAGCTGCAACTGCGACAGGTCGTCGAGCAACTGCGCAAGCAGGACATCGAACTGAGCATCAGTCCGCAAGCCGCCGAGTTCATCGCCGACGAGGGCTTCAACCCTGAGTTCGGTGCAAGGCCCGTGAAGCGGGTCATCCAGAAAAAAGTGCTGAACGAACTGAGCAAGCAAATGCTGCTCGGCAAGGTGCAGCCCAAGAGCAAAGTCGTGCTGGATGTGTTCGACGGGCAGGTGGTTTTTCGGGCGCCAAGGGTGGAGGAGGCGCTGGTTTTGGTTTCTGAAAATTAAGCTTTTCTCATAGATATTGGGCGGTCGGGTGCGTGAGTGTCCGGCCGTTTTTTTGTTTGAAAAAATGTAGCTTTGCATGAAGAAAAAAATTAAAATCATGGATGTAAGAGCTGAAAAACTCTGGCTGATTGAGCAGATAGCAAGCATCACGGATGAGCGGTTAATCAAGACGCTCAAAAGCCTTTTGGAATTTGCTTCACAGAAGCCAAAAGCTGCCGCTGAGACAGATTTTTGGGACGAGCTTTCGGAAGCACAAAAACGCCAAATCGAACTGTCCATCAAGCAGTTGGATGAAGGCGAGGGCATCCCCCATGAAGCGGTCATGTCGGAGTTTAGGACGAAACTTCGCAAAGCGAAATGAACCTACCCATCAAATGGTCGCCCGCATCAAAAGACGAATATGCGGACTTGCTAAACTATGTTGAAACGCAGTTTGGCTTGGATGTGGCGCTGAAACTGCTCGACAAAACGGAAATGGTGCTTGAGGGCATTTCCGAACAGCCTGAAATGTATCCAGCTTCTGAAAAGTTTCCTTCAATACGCAAGGCGGTCATTACCAAGCAGACATCCTTGCTTTATCGGATAACGGGCGTGGAGATACAGTTGCTTCATTTCTGGGACAATCGTAGGAATCCGGAGAGCTTGGAGTTTTTAATGTAGCCTTTTAGGTGTGCTGGACGTATTCGATAGGTCGGGATGGTGTTTAGGGCGCCGAGGGTGGAGGAAGCGCTGGTTTTGAGCGAGAATTAAGCTTTTCTCATAGATACTGGGCGGTCGGGTGTCGAGGGGATGCCCGACCGTTTTTCGTTTGCAAATTTTGAGTATTTTTGTAGTAGCAAAACTGCACGATGGCAAAAGACAAATACCACGAATTAGTCAAACAAGCCTTGATTGATGACGGCTGGACGATTACGCACGACCCGATGCGGTTGTCAGGGCTTGCTCGTCCGGTCGAAATTGATTTAGGTGCGGAAAAACTCATTGGGGCGCAAAAGGGAATGGAAGTCATCGCCGTCGAAATTAAGAGCTTTCTTGGCCTTTCAGAACTATACGAGTTTTACGGAGCGGTGGGTCAATTTTCGTTCTATAAAGAAGCTTTGGAAGAGATTGAACCTCAACGGGTCTTGTTTTTGGCAGTCCCTGTTTCGATTTACGAAGGTTTGTTCCAGGAACCCATCAGTCAAAAGGTTATAAATGCCCACGAAGTCAAAATCGTCGTTTACGACATCAAGCGCAAATGCATTGTAAAATGGAAAAATTAGCGAAATACAAGGGTATCGCCCGCCATATCGTCCAAGACTTGGGCAATCGGCTTGGCGAACACAATGATTTTGAAGTCCAGGTCATCACCGACGAAGAGCATGGCCAATACATGGTTTTCAACAATGGCTGGCGGGACGGGCAGCACCGGATTTATGGTTGCATCGCCCATATCGAAGTGAAGCCCGATGGCAAGGTTTGGCTGCACCACGACGGCACCGAACTCATCATCGGGCAAATGCTGCTGGATGCGGGCGTGCCAAAAAAGGAGTTGGTCATCGGGTTTCATGCGCCCGTGATGCGGGAGGATACGGAGTTTGCGGTGGCGTGAGCTGAGCAAGCAGATGCTGCTCGGCAAGGTGCAGCCGAAGAGCAAAGTCATGCTGGATGTGTTCGTTGGACAGGTGGTGTTTAGGGCGCCGAGGGTGGAGGAAGCGCTGGTTTTGAGCGAGAATTAAGCTTTTTTTATAGGTATTGGACGGTCGGGTGGTTTTGCCAACGTTCATTGTTGGGCTGTTGGGGCAAGGACTGACAATGGATGAAATACTTCAAGAATACCACCGCCTCACAAAAGAGGATATACTTGCTTGCCTTGTTTTTGCCTCCAATATCCTTGAAAGCAATGCCTTTTATCCGCTTAAACAAGTTGCCTAATGAAGTTCATCGTGGATGAAAACGCCGGACCGAGCGTCGCCAAATGGCTGGTTGCCAACGGCTACGTGGCGTATTCCGTCTATGAAGAAACACCTGGAATCCCCGATGAGGACATTTTAAAAAAGGCTTTTGCTGAAAACTATATCGTCGTCACCAGCGACAAGGATTTTGGCGAGCTGGTTTTCAAGAACAAATTGCCACACAGGGCGTCATTCTTATGCGCCTAATGAACGAGTCGGCTCCCAATAAAATCAGGGTGTTACAAAGCTTACTGGAACAGTTGCCCGACCAATTGGAAGACAGGTTTGTGGTGCTGACGGAAAGCGGGGTGAGGATTTACTAACCTCTTTATGGGCAATGGAAAACAGCAATAAAACCCAATACACCCTCGCCAGCATCGGCGACCTGCTCGAACAAATCAACCGCTGCAATGAGCGCATCCTGAACGCCAAGCCTTAGCGGTAGCAGTTTTTGGCGCAAATGGACGAGTCAATGGCGAGGGGTCTTGACGAAGCGCAGCGAAAATTTTGGCAGTCAAAAAAGGCGAAGTCATGCTTTGAACATTCCTTAAAGAACACCTTCTCAGGAAATAGCAGTGCTGAAACTGCTACCAATAGTCTATTCAAT
>JALOMF010000022.1 GCA_025455635.1 Saprospiraceae bacterium
TTTACGATTTTAGATTTACGATTTACGAGGCACAAGTCGTTGATTTTGAACAACTTAGACTTCAATCGAAATCTAAACTAATTTCAATGACCTACTTAAGATTTATTAAAAGAGGGTAGGGGAGTGTCCAACTCAAGCTAGGATGTACTGCATCTAATTAACTTTAAAATGAAAAGAAAAACCACCTCACTGCCTGTTTGCTGTTTTTCCATTTTATTTTGTTTCCTTTATTTATTAGTTAGGCAAACCCATGTAATGCGTGAAAACCCCTGTATTTGCTGACATCCTGCCACATATTCATGCAATCTATTCCGTAGGGCTACCGCAGTAAACCGTAGGGCTGCCGCTGCAAACCGTAGCAACACCGCATCATTCCCGTAGCAATACCGCAGCTAGACCGTAGGGCTACCGTGATAAACCGTAGGGCTACCGCAATCTTGCGTTTAGTGATGATTTTCATGTTCTTTTGGCGGCAAACATCAGCAAATGCTGCTATACCGTAGGTTTACCGCAATCTTGTGGGGCTGGATAAACCGTAGGGCTACCGCATAGTTTCTTGTTGGCGCCGCTATACAGGCTCGCAAGGGGCATGCCTAGGCGCAACAAACCGTAGAATTACCGCAAAATACCAAGCAGCGCGCTTAAACCGTAGGGCTACCGCAAGGCGTTTGGAACTTTCGCTGCTCTTGGAGTATGTTCCCATCGTTGTATAACCGTAGGGCTACCGCAGTATTCGCTGCTCTGGTTATTACCGCCCTTACCTATCTCCTGCGTATTGCAGCCAAAGGAAGGGTAAGTGCAGTTGGCATAGTTCGGTGATGGGGTAGGGTAGGGGCTGCCCCCAACGCCTATGCGCTTTGCCGATGGGATTTGTGCAAATCAACCTCAACAGCGCTTATCAATTTCACCAACCTTGTCCCCAACTTTAAGACAGAAATCTAGCCGCTTTTGCCTTAGAACCGTTCCATGAATCCTCCAAAATGAGTAAGATATTCTTTGAACGGCACTTAAACCGTAGGGCTACCGCAAGGGTGGGGGAGCGGTCGTCACCATCCTGTACAAAACCGTAATAAAAAGATGCTCCCAATTACGGTTTCTTGCTACCTTGCGAGGTCAATTTTTGTAGCTATGACAAATGCAATGGATTTAACCGTCAGGAAGTCGAACGAACTGGTGGAAGTGGGGGAGTACCTCAGCAAGCCCGCCAAGCTCTTTGTGCTCTACCTGATAGCCATGATGCCGGAGGACGAGACCGAGTTCCGGGAGATGAGCATCACCTACGATGAGCTGAAGCGCATCGTCAACATTGACGGCAAACGCAGGGTCTCTACCTTGGAGGAGGCCGAGAAGATGATGGACGAGCTGGACACCAACCCCATCAAGTTCGACAATGCCTACTTCCGCGACACCGTCACTTGGTTTTCCCGCAAACGCTATTATAAGAAGGACAAGGTTTGGCACTTCATCTTCCACGACGAACTAAAGCCCTACCTGCTCCAGCTCAAGAGCCATTTCACCATGTACAGCTTCTGGTACACGGTCTGCCTGTCGGCACATTCCATCAAGTTCTACGAAATGATGAAGCGCTACGAGTACCTCGGCAAATGCGAGATACCCATTGACAAGCAAAAATACCTGCTCGGCATCGAGGACAAATACGAAGAGTACTACGAGTACCGCCGCTGGGTGCTCGACGAGGTGCAGAAGGAACTGGCCACTTATACCGACGTCAGCTTCACCTACGAGCCTGCCAAGAAGCAGCGCCGCCGCATCATCAGCCACCGGTTCGTCATCAAGAAGAACGTCCCGAAGATCATCCCGGAGCCCCTCCAGGAGATGCACCGCCAGCAGCGGCTTCCCTTCTCCGAGCCGGAGGACGAGCAGACGGGCTTCACCCCCGTTGCACTCATGGAACAGGACCCGGAGATGTTCACCACGCTGAAGGCTTGGGGTGGCCGTGAAAAGACCATCCTCGACATTGCCGTGGCCTATGGCCTGGAGCAGATGCGCTATCAATATGCCCACACCCAGCGCATGTTGGAGGAAAGCAAGATAAAATCGGACAAGCCCTTCGGCTGGTTTTTCAGCGCCCTCAAGGGCAATTTTGAAGACCCCGCACAGGAGGCAAACAAGAAAAAGGCCGTCAAGACCAAGGAGAAAAAACAGCAGGTGGACAAAAAGAAGGTTTTTGAAAAATCGCTAAAGGAGCTTGAAAAAGCCTACTATGACGCCATCGGAGAGGTTTGTGACGAACTGATAGCCGAAGACCCAGCTTTGCTAAACTTGGTTGTCGAATCCCTGCGCAGCCATATCTCGGTGGCCCCCATGGTGCGGGCTGGTAGAAAGCCGGAAGAAATCTATCGCGACACTTGGAGTTCTGGCCTTGTGCGCAAGAGGATTCAGGAAGCTCATCCCGCTGCCTTTGTGCGCTTGGAGCATTATCCCGTACAGATTGAGCAGGTAAAGAAACAGTTGAAATCCCTGTAATGTACGCCTGGGCGTATGTATGCCTGTATCCTACTCTACTTCAACCAGGTTTTTCATCTAAGCGTAGCTTGGGAAGCCGACCTGTTGCACATGGCCCAAGTAGGTAGGGCCGCCAAGCAATGGAAACTGTGTACTCCCACCCTGAAGGGCAATATGTGCGACCACCACGCCACCGAAATCCAGTTGCTCCTACTGGCCAATTTGGAAAGCCACAACGCCTTGTTACTTATAAATCAAGCTGGACGAGATTGCCACTTATCAAGTGCGGATTCTCGCCAACATGCCTACCTTGAAGCTGCCCGATGGGCAAGATGAAACCAAGGAAGGAGGAAGCAACTACCAACGTCCATTGGCTGGTGATTGAATAAAGTAGAAAAATGGATTGTCGGCTTACCACAATTCACCTTGAAGCCAAAAACACAAAATAAGCCCAAGGATGTGCAAGCCTTTTACCGACCATGATTTCAGCTTGTCGGTAAAATCAAGCGGCAATCAACTCGAAAGCTTGGTGAGGCGGTCATACACTTCGTTCTTATAGCTTTTCCCTATGTCAATCTGCCGCTCATTGAGCATGAGGACATTCTCAGTGGTATTTACAGAATGTATTTTCGACCAGTTAACGATGAAGCTTCGGTGAACCCTAACAAAGCCGTATGGATTCAGCAAGGTTTCAATTTCCGCCAGTGGCATTGCAATGATATAACTATTATCATTCTCTGTCTTTATGGTCGAGTAATTGCGGTCTGATTCAATGATGTCAATTTCGTGCAGCAGCAGTTTCTTTAGGTGCTTCCCTTTTTTTACGAAGAAGCCATTTGACAAGTCTGCCTTCGGGGTATTGCTTGAAGGCGCTGGTGGTGGTGTGTCGGATACTTTTCCCCCGTAGGCAAAAATGGAAAGCTCGATGGCCTGCCGCAGTTCCAAGGGGGAAAACTGTTTGCTCATAAAATGAGAGGGAAAAACAGACTTTGACAGCTCGTAGATGTGCTCGGACAAATTGGCGGTGATGAAAATGATGGGTATCGAAGAAAATTCACGAAGGGAGTGGGCAAAATCAAAACCAGTCCTTTTATCCGACAGATTAATATCCGATAGCACGATATCATAGCTGTTGGCTTGAACCTCCGCCAAGGCTTCATCGTAACTTTTGCAGGCCGTCACGTTGGCGTAGTTCATGCTTGCCAATATTTGTAGAAGGCCGCTCAGGTATATTCTGTTGTCTTCTAAAATGAGTATTCGTGTCGGGTTGGCATTTCCTTCCGACTTGTTAGTGATAGCGCTCAGCCTTACCGCCTCGTTCCTGTTGTTCTTGCCCATGAATTTTGCATTCACCTCCAGCCCAACATGCTGCAATTGTTGTAGATAACCCATCAATTTCACTTTTTGTTGTTTAAATACTTGCTTGGAGGATGGCACAAAAATACGGGCAGCACCTGCGAGCAGCCGTTCACTCATGTCCTGAATGTATTCACTATTGTGCGATGGGTGTGCAGTAATGTCCTAAACATGTACACTATTGTCCAATGGCGCTTTTTGGACAATATCACGTGCTTTTAATGGTAAAAAAACAGGTTGTTTGCGGCAAAAAATGATTGGGCCGCAGGCCATGTCAGGGTTGGGCCTCCCGCCTAAATTCGCTTGGCGGCATTCCGAACTCTTCGGAGAAAAGGCGCGAGAAATACCTTGGGTTGTCGTAGCCAACCTCATCGGCCACCTCTGTGATGTTCATCTGGGTGGTCATCAAAAGCTCCTTGGCTTTGCTCAGGCGGATGGCCCGTACATAATGGGTGATGGGCATGCCTGTCAGGGCGGTCAGCTTGGCATGGAGGTTGGAGCGGCTCATGCCCACCAAGCGGCAGATGGTGTCGCTGTCCAGGTTGGGATTGGAAAAATTCGCTTCAACGGCGTTGCGGAGTTTTGATAGGAATTCGTTTTCAAGCGAAGGTGGAGGTGTTTTGTCTGGAATCGGCTCGCCAACAGGAGGATTCAGTGACGCTGAACGGTATTTGGCTTGGAGTTTTTTCCGGGTTTCGAGCAAGTTGTTGATGACGACCATAAGCTCATCCTGGTGGAAGGGCTTGCTCAAATAGGCGTCCGCCCCTTTTTTCATGCCGCCTACCCGGTTTTCAACGCCCGCCTTGGCGGTCAGCAAGACGATGGGCACATGGCTCGTCCGTTCATCGTGTTTGAGGGTTTCCAGCAGTTTGTAGCCATCCGCCTCTGGCATCATGATGTCCGAAACGATGATGTCGGGAACGGTGTCCAATGCCCTCTCGATGCCTTTTCTGCCATTGAAGGCAAGCTCAAGCCTATAAGTTTTGCCCAAACAATTGACAAGGTATTCCATCACGTCCTTGTTGTCCTCCACCAAAAGCAGTCGGGGCATGCCCGTGGCCTGCTCATCATCTTGGGCGAATTTGACCAGCCTTGCTTCTTCTTCCATCCGTTGGAGCAACTCCTCCTCCGATTCTTCGCCCATTTGAATATTGGCGAACTTGGGCAACTGGTAGGCTTCGCCGGGGGGGAGTGGCTTGCCGGATTGGGTGATGGGCAGCCTCACCTCCACCTCCGTGCCTTTTCCTTCAACGCTGTCCAAGTGTATGGTGCCGCCCATCAGCTGTACGAGTTCTTTGACCAGTGCCATGCCAATGCCGGAGCTGAGTTTTAGGTCGCTGTGTGTTGGTGTTTCACCCAGGTTGCCAGCTTGGAAAAAACGGTTGAATACCTTGTCTAGGTCATTTTTGGGGATGCCAATGCCATTGTCGGCAATGGTGATGACAAGCTGTTGATTGCTTGGCTTTGACAATTCACTTGGGGCCGTTTTGGCATCTTCAACCCCAAATTTGATGTTGATGCTCCCGCCAGTCGGCGTGTATTTGATGGCATTGGCCAACAGGTTGTTCAGTATTTGGAACAAACGGTCGGGGTCGTAGTCCATGACAATAGGCTGTCTGGGCCGGCTGACCGAGAGCCGAAGTTGCTTGGCATCGGCCAGCGGCGTCAATCCCTCGGCAGTGCTCATCAGGTAGGGCACGATGTCCCCAAGTTGCAGGTTCAGTTTAAGGGTGTTGGATTCCAGCTTGGCCAGCTCCAATATCTGGTTGATGAGCAGCAGGAGGCTCTCGGCATTGCGCTTGGTGACCGATGTTTTTGAGATGAGCATTTCTGGCATGTGCGAGATGTCCGATTCGGCCAATTGCCCCCGCAGCTTTTCCAGCATTCTGGCCATCAAGTCCAAGTTGCCGAGCACCACCGTCAGCGGAGTCCTGAATTCATGGCTGATATTGGTGAAAATTTTGTTCTTGAAATCATTAAGCTCGGCGAGGCGTTGCGCTTTTAAGTGTTCCAGCCTGCTGCGTATCTGTATATGGTAGAAACCCCATACGATACCGCCCAACATGGCGGCATATACCAAATAGGCCCACACCGTGGCCCACCAAGGCGGGCAAATCACGACGCTCAACTGTGCGGGTTCCGATTGCCAAACGCCGCCACCGATACTGCCCTGCACCTCGAAGGTATAAGTGCCCGGCGATAGGTTGGCGTAGGTGGCTGAGTTCCTATTGTCGGCATACACCCAGTCGGGGTCGGCACCGACCAGCCTGTACCGGTACTGGTTTTCTTTGGTGCTGTTGAAATCCATTAACGAAAACTCAAAGGAAAGCAGGTTTTTGTCGTGCGGTAGTATGACCTCCTTGGCGTCATGGATGAGGCAGCCCATTAATTCAAGCTGTTCCGGGCTGCCCAGTTGCTGGTTGTTTAAGGATATATTGGTGAGCAGCGTTTTGGCATCGGACTCCCTGTCAATGATTTCGGTGGGATGAAATGCGGTGATGCCGTTGATGCCTCCAAAATAAAACCTGCCGTCACTGGATTTGGCATAGGCAAGATTGAATTCATCCTCTTGCAGGCCATCCTTTTTCTTGAAGTTTTTGAACTGGAAAATGTGCTTGCTGGCGTCGGAATAGTCGAGGGTCAGCCTTGAGATACCAGCGTTGGTGCTCAACCAGATGTTCTTGTTGAGGTCGGCCAGCATCCCGTACACCACATCGTTGGGCAGGTCGCTGTTCCGTTGGATGAAACTGAGGGACTTCCCGGTCGCTATTTCGAGGCGATGTAGGCCACCTCCCTTGGTTGCCAACCAGATATAATCCTTGGGGCGTTTGGGGTCGTTCAGCAGTGACAAGATGGTATTGCTCCGCAGGCTGAAAGGGTCTTTGGGGTTGTTGGTGAAGGTCTTGTATTTCGGACAGGCCAACTGGTCGGCTGGGCCTTGTTTGAGGGTGGCGAGGTCGAACCAGAGCAGGCCGTAGTAGGTGCCCACCCATAGGTTGCCAGCCTCGTCAACCATTAAATCGTTCACGTATGCCAACTTACCCAATTCTGCGGGGAACGGCAAGTACTTGATGGTTTCGTCGAGTGGGTTGAAACATGCGACCGTCGTGCCGCCACCGCCCAGCCAGATTCTACCAGTTTTATCTTCCGCCACCGCACTGAACCCGTACGTGTGGAGGTTCAGGAGCAGGCTTTTGTTTTTGCCATTTTTTAGAAAGCTGAGCTTAGTCCAAAGTGAATCTGTCTCTTCTGCTATCCGATAGACCACGCCGTTGCTCGCCTTGAAGAGATTAATCAGTGGCTCGCCCTCAAAGGCTGGGGTGTTGTTCAACTGCTGGGCCTGTTCATTTACCTCGAAATAACCGTTTGTTTCTATCAAACCAGCATAAATGCCTTGGTCGTAGAACAATTTGCGGATGCTGTTTCCGCTGGCAAGTGTGGCGAAAGGTTGCCGGAAAAGGCTCAATTTTTTGATGCCACGGCCACTGGTGCCTATCCATAGGTTGTCGTGGCCATCAACGGCCATTGATTCGTCGGGTGTTTTTGATGTGGCCACCTTGCGCATCAGGCTCAAATCGCCCTTCCGCAGCAGTGCTTCCTCATCCTTGCATTGGTAGTACTCCGTGCCTCCTCCTTCCGCTTGGACTATTTGTACAAAAAACTGGTTGGTTTTTAGCGTCTCGATTCTGCTGTTACCCACTTTTGGGAAAGCGGGAATTTCGCCTGCCAAGAACCTCAGTTTGCCATTTTCGAATACGCCAAGCCGCCTTTCTTCCAATATCCAAACCCTGTCGGGTTTTGCAGCCGATTTTTCTAGGGAAATAAATTTTGTGGAAGGGTGTATGGGTTCAAGCCGTTTGCTGTCAATCGTGAACTTGAAGACCCCTTTATCTTTCAACACGACACTCAACGTTTTATCGTTCATTGCCTCTACTTGGAGAATATTATCGCCTTTCAACAAGATTTCAACCGACAACAAGCCGTCTAGGTTTGGGTCGTCGGGGCGGGGGCTTTCGTTTGGGTGCTTCCATTGAAGCCGCACCAGTCCTTGGTCGGAGATTGCATAAATTGCCCCCTTGATGCTCTTTTGGAAAGAAGTGATATCGAACTGCTGGCGCTCACTACTTGCAAGCTCTAAGTAGTAGAACTTGCCGCTTGCTTTTTCCCTGTACGCAATCTTGCTGCTGCTGAAGGCCGTCCAAATGTTCCCTTTTTGGTCTTCAAACAGGTCGTAAATTTCGCTTTGTGGAATCGAGAATGGGTCGAACGGGTCATAAGTGAACACTTCAAATTGATAGCCATTGTAACGGTTGAGGCCGTCCCAGGTGGCTGCCCACAAAAAACCGTCTTGGTCAATCAACATATCCATCACCACGCCCTGCGAGAGGCCATCGGTGATGGTCAGTTCTTCTGACGTGTAGGACTGTGCTATAGCGACTTGGCCGAATGCCGCTATTATCCAGAACTGTAGTACGTAAATTCGATTGGAAACGTATTTTGTCATCATCACTGTGCTTGCAAATTGTTGGTTTTTTGGTATAGTACGTTCGTAGGTCATGCTTCTTGTCCCTTCTACTCCTTGCCTAATTTTGCAGGGAAGGGCAGCCTCCATTTGCAAGTGGCTGCCTATTTCCACTTGTCTGCATTTGGTAAAATACGTTCTGTTTGGCCAGATAGACTCTTCTATGGTGAGGTGGTGCTTCGTCAAACTTTAGGCAGTTTCTTGCTGTAGAAAAAAGCAAGCAGGAACTGATAACTACCGCTTGTGCGCATTAACTTGTGAGCTACAAAGCTTCACAACTTGCGCCATTAAATGTCCTAAAAAACACAAAAGGCAGTTATTAAAGGGACGAAGGTGTAAGTTTTTGTGTGCAAAAGGATTTTTGTCAAACCCGAGCTAGGCAGCCTTACGGCTTCTTCCACTTACTAATTTCGTACCAAAGCCTTGTGTTTATTCAATGCTGCATTGTCGGTACCCACAAATGGAAAAGCCCCCTTGCGAAAGGCAATTGTCGGCATTCCGAATTTTTCCGAGAAAAGGCGGGAGAAATAGTTGGGGTTTTCGAAGCCAACCTCGGCCGCTATTTCTGATATATTCAGGGGTCAGGGCCGCCAGCATGGCGATGGGTAGGTGGATGGCCCATCTTTTTTCTCGGCCTCGCAAACTTCATAGCCGTTTTTTTTTAGCAAAATAAACCCAATACTGACCTTGAAAACGCTCCCCCGAATGGAGCAAAAAAAGAGGGCAGCGACACCTTGCACTGTCGCTGCCCCACCATAAAACATTCAGTATTCTCTATTATTCAGCACTCAAGGCAACTGCTGTAGTATGATGTAGTTTGCGAGTAGCAATACATTGTTTAAATTGGATAAAATCGAATTTAGGAGCATCATCGAACGGTCGTTGTTTGGGCCTTGGTAAATGACCTTGCCATCTCCGTTGAAATCCCCACTCCACATTGCCTTCTTGCCAGCTATGGCCTTTAAGCTGTATTCCCCGCCACGGATACTGGTTGCCTGCGACGTGAAATCTATCAATGGGGGCGCATCGGATGTCAGCGGCCAAACATGGTTCGTCATCACCCCGATATGGTTGCGGTGGCGGATGGACACGTAGTAGTCCCCCTCGGGAATATCCCAGAAGTAGATGATGTCATCGCCCTTGGGCGTAATCACGCTGCCATCCCTCCGCACCAAGGCCGTGACAGCAGCGAGTACCGCCTTGTCATTGCTGGCGGAGCGGCATTCCAAATACACCCAATCTACAATAGCCTGCGAGCCAGTCTGCGAAAGAAGGTTTGGCGAAACGCTTTCCTCACCCGTTACAGCAGCATACCCCACTAGGTTTTGGTATGGTTGTTTTATGGGCACGAGTTGCTTGCTTCTGAGTTCGTCTCTCATCATTCCATCGTCTGCTTGGAACATGGCTCCAGCAAAAAGTGTCCTCAACCTTACAGCTGCCACTTTGCAGGTGTCTGTCCGGGTTTGAAGGTTCACGTTGCCGCAGTCATCAATGGCAGCCCAAGAATTGATGGTTTCCATGCCATTCAGCAACTCATTGTTGCCATCAATCAGCCCGAACGCTACTTGGCTGTCGCAGTTGTCAACGGCTATCAAGTCAGTGCCCACTTTTAGTTTAGGCGCCCCGCCGCAGTACATGTCAACATCCATGGGCAAGCCGCCCTCCACGACTAAATAATTTAGCTGTTGCGCAGGATGTACGCCATCCAAGTACGCCCATTCCTGTACCCTCACCTGGAAGCTGTTGGGTGTGACGTTCCTGACCCGGATATTGGCTGCATCAGGCTCCGTGGCGCTCAAGCCGCCCAACACAACTACAGGCTTGTTGTACACACGGTTCAACGTGACGGTAGCCCAATTGTGGTTGGCGACGACCGTGCCGCTTTCGGCCATAAAATTCCCATCAAAGTCCCGTAGGTTCGCATTGGCTTTGATAGCTAGGTAGCCCACCCGCTCGTTGGCATGGTTCGTTTCTGCGTCTGCCGATTGCTCTTCTTTCAGCGAAAGCTGGGCGCCCGTTGCAGTTTGCGCAGCAAAACGAACGCTGGCTGCATCGGCTTCGGCAGTGCTTTGAAGCCCTGCCAACAACACGGGGGCCGAGGCAAACGGGAAGGCATAATTCAATGTCTGTGGGTTGTGGTTGACGGCGTTTAAGGTCCCGGCTATGAACGGCGTGGTGCCATTGTGACTGCCCTGCTCCAAGGCTATCCATGAAACCCGCTCGCCACCGTGCCGCTTGTCGGCTGCCTCTTCTTCCTGCACCCTTACTTCAAAACCTGTTGTTGAGATATACCTCGTTTGCACAACCACTGGAGCTGCGTCATTCTGCGAGCTTACCTGTGTGAGCAAAACCGGTGGCGCACTGAAGTGTATCGGGAACTTCACGTATTTCCATAGGTTCGAGGTGTTCTGTGCAACTCCAGCCACCAGCTTTTTCCCATTTGGCAAGGTATAGACCCGGAATATCTCTGGCCTCACATTGTCCATCACGGTTATGTTCTGCGAATCAACCACCGAATTGTTGCAGAGGTCGGTAAACTTCCAAGTGCGGGTAATGACGTAAGTCGCACAAGTGCCCGCATTGCCCATGGTGCTGGTTTCCTCGAACTCGGTCGTGATGCCAGGGCAGGCGTCAAGGCCAAAGACCGCAGTCGGGGGTGGTACCGCATCATCGCACGAGATGGTCAAATCGGCAGGTACGTTTTGCAGTACAGGCGGGGTCATATCGCCGAGGTTGATGGTGGCTGTTTGCGTGGCACAGCATCCCGTGGTTTGGTTGCAGACTTGGTACGTGAAACTAACCACGCTGCAATCGGTGTCTGCTGGCGTGTAAGTGAATGCGCCAAAACTGTTCATCACCACGCTGCCTTTCGCAGGTGGCGTGGCAATGGTGTAAGTTGGGTTTTGGAGGTTGCCATCGTTCACGCTGACCATATTGGTGTATGCAACGCCTGGGCAGGAAGTGAAAACATCGGGCACCAAATGCGGCATGCCAACAGCTTGACAATCAGGGTCTGCACAGTCCACGAGGCCGTCGCCATCGTTGTCAATGCCGTCCAAGCAGTTTTCGGGGCAGGGCGTTACCGTCACCGTAACCTGTGCAGTATTGGTACAGCCTACGCTGCCCGTCGCTGTCACGGTATAAGTAGTCGTTGCCAATGGGGATACGTTTTTTGTGTTTCCTGTTCCCAATCCATTGCTCCAACTGATGGTGTAGGGGCCGTTGGCACCTGTGGCGCTGACGCTCAGATTGGCTGTGCTGCCAAGGCACAAAGATTGTGACGAACTGATGGTCAACGTGGGCGAGCAGTTCGAGTCGGCGCAGTCAATAAGCCCATCACCGTCATTGTCAATGCCGTCCGTGCAATTTTCGCAGCCGTCGGCCACGCTTGCACTGACAGATACGGGGCAGCTGTTGTCCACTGCATTTCTGACATAATAGGTATGGCTGCCGGGTGCAACACCCGAAAAGTTGTTCGATGCCTGCCAAGTGCTGTTGTTGGCGCTGAATTCATAGTTGCCGCTACCGCCGCTGGGTACGATGGATACTTGCCCGTTGATATTGCCACAAGTGGCATTCGCTGCGGCAGCCGTTGCGTTGATGCCACAATCAGGGTCGGCACAATCAATCAAGCCATCGCCGTCATTGTCAATGCCGTCGGTGCAGTTTTCCGCACAAATATTCACAACGATGTTCAAGGTAGCAGTTGCGGAGCAACCCGTGCTGCCCGTTGCTGTCACGGTATAAGTCGTGCTGGCCACCGGGCTGATATTGTGGCTGATGCCAATGCCCAAGCCATTGCTCCATTCATAAGTATATGGCCCGAAACCACTGCTTGCCAAGGCCGAAATTGTGGTACTTTCCCCAAAACATATAGTTGGCGAAGTGGCCGTGGTGGCAATGCCAAACAGGTTGGAACAATCTGGGTCGGCACAGTCAATCAAGCCATCATGGTCATCGTCAATGCCGTTGTCACACACTTCGCTGCATTGGTCAATTGTTACGATGACCTCCCGAACGGCGTAGCCGTTACCGCTGTAGCACCCGTTCACGGCGTCATAAAATGCAGCATAATAGTTGTTGGCACCAACGGCCAATGGGTTGGCCACCCGGTTGGCATTGGTGGCAGGTAGGCCAGTATGCCAAGTTAGTTGGGTGCCTGCAGGTATGTTGCTGGACGATAAAGCGGTCGTCAGGTTCACAGTCGTATCTGGGCAGGTATTGGACACACAAATAGCCGATGTGACCACCACCATCAGCGAATTGGAAGAAAAGCAGTTGTTGGAGCCATCGAAAAACGAGGCGTAATAAGTGCCCGGGGCTACCGTCGTCAAATTGAGCACCCTGTTGGCACTGGTAGCCGGAATGCCACTGTGCCAAGAAAGGACTGAACCTACGGGGACGTTCCCGGCAGTTATGGTGCTTAGGTCGGCGGTATTGGTCTGGCAGCTTGCCGATAGCATAGACGTGGCAGACTGTGCCAAGCCATTTTGTGACCAAATGGCGCACAAGATGACTATTGTAAATATAAGCGAGCGCCATTTAATTTGCGTCCTATTGTTCATAAGTTTAGTGTTTGTTGTGTCAATTGGTCTCCACGATTGTCCATCGAGGTTTATTTTATACGGTGTTCGGCATTGTGCATACAGGCGAACCCGCCCAAGGAAAGGACGCAGGTCGGCAACCTTTGTAGGCAATCCTTGCCTTCCACAATAATTTTGAAAATGCTCAATTTTTGGTGATGACGGGTGCCAAGCTGCCCGCATCGCAACATGCGGTATAGTTGACAACAAAGGGCGTCGAGGCCGGGCTGTAACAGTTGTTGGCGCTGTCATACACGGCAGCGTAATAAACACCGGGGGCAACCGCCGCTGGGTCCGACACCCAGTTGGCCGAGCTGGCCGAGCTGGCCGTATGCCAAGTCAGCGTTGTGTTCACTGGCATATTGTTGACTTGGACAGTGCTAAGGTCAAAACTGGTGGCCGGGCAAGTGACCATGGCCGATGGGCTGCCCAAATTGGGCGCTGAAACCCCAGCATTGCATACAGCGACGAGGGAAGTTGGGCAAGTCAAAACTGGCGTCCCCGGTATGCTGGGCGCTGTGCTGTTGGAAAAAGTATTGCCCACCGTGACGATATAGGATGCGATATAGGTAGGCTGCGACAGTTGCAGCCGGGAGTTGGACACTGTGAAATTTCCGCTGCCAGCTACGGCCACATCGCTTTTCAGGACGTTGGTGCTGTTGTTGTAGCTGTTGTTGTAAAACGTTGAGTTCAAAACAACTGGGCCATTGCCACCCACCACCAAAATGGCGCCGCCGCCATAACCTGAACGCGCTGCGCCGGTATTGTCAACCAATGTGTTGCCATCATAAATATTGTTGAGCAAAGCAACGGAAGCGGAAGAACCCGTTGCCGCAAAAATGGCCCCACCACCAAAGGAGCCAGTGGAATTGACCACCCGGTTTCCCTTGAAAATGCAATTGCTCATCGTGAAGCTGCCACCACCGCCAAACTCGAAGCCACCGCCCCTTTGGTTGACGGTGTTGTTGTAAAACCGGCAGCCCAATATCAGGTGTTGCGTACCACTTTGGATGCACAAGCCCCCGCCTGCGGAATTCGACTGCGCTCCAGGGGCCGACGAGTTGTTCACGAAACTGCAATTCAGTATTTGTGCCTCTGGCGAGGAGAGGAAGTAGGCCGCTGGGCCGTATTGGCCTTGGTTCGTGTTCCCTGAAAAAGTACAGCCCGACATCACAAACTTCGTCGTACTGGCTACCAGCAGGGCACCTGCGTCATTGTTTGCGAAATTGTTGCAAAAGGAGTTGTTGATAAAGTTGATGCCTGAGCTGGAAAGGACTTGGACAGCGCCGCCTGAAGCGCCACCAGTTACCCGGTTGTTGGTGAAGCTGCAACCTTCCACCACGTAGTCGGTGCCATTGTTGGAGGCACTGCCGGGAGAAGCGTTGGCAACGCCATGTATCATCAAGGCGCCTGAGAAAGACCCCGCCAACCCTTGGTTGTTGTCAAAAATGCAGTTCCTGATTTTAACTTTCGACCCTGCGAAATAGGAGCCTTGCAAAAACACGGCACCGCCGCCGCCGCCACTGCCAGTGGTGTTCTTAAAGGTGCAGTCCTCTATCGTCCAATCATAAGTCTGTCCCCCTGCATTTGCATTTATACAAGGCCCTCCGTTGCCTTGCCCTTCGGCATTGTCGAAGACAATCCCCCTGATAGCATAAGTGCCCGACTGGATTCGCATGATCATCCTGTCCTGGCCATCAATCAAGGTGACGTTGGCAACGGGATTGTAGCCGCTGGTTTGGGTGCCCGTGGCATTGGTGGGGAACCCACCTTGCACAACAGTGCCAGCAGGCAAGACTACTGCATCAGATACACTACTGGCTCCCACATTGTAGGAGCCCGCAGCTATATAGATGGTACCACCCGCTGCCAAGGCCGAACGGAGGGAAGAGGCTCCCATGGCGTTGTTCCAGTTGTTGCCACTGCCCGTTCCCGAAGCTGTTTGTTTGATGAATTTTTGGGCTTGCGCTGTATTACCGAGGGCCATCATGATGACGACCAATAAGCGCAAGATTTTCCCTTGTTTGGGCAGGCTTAGAAATGAAGTAATGCAATGGTTCAAGCGCTCAGAATTGCGCAAGGACAGTTTCTGTT
>JALOMF010000440.1 GCA_025455635.1 Saprospiraceae bacterium
AAGGTCAATACTGAAATCATAGGTTTTGCCAGCAGCCAATGGGCTAGCGAGCTGTTGGCTGACCATCTCCCAAGTATCATTATCCCTTGCCACAAGCCCTAGATAGGAGTCGCCGTCGGAAGGCTGCGTGGTTACACTGAAATTGCCGCCACCCTCTATTGGGTGCACATCAGGCGGGGTCTCGCCGGGGAAGCCGCAATCAAGCCAGCCTTGCGGCAATTCACCACTTCCTCCCAAACCGGGAGTACCCTCAAACGAAGGATTTTGGAGTGTGATGAACCCGTTTTGAGCAGACAGCATCAGTGGAGCAAAGAGTAGGAAAAAAGGTAGGTAGTTCAAGAAGCGCATTTTCATCCGTTTTAATTTTTCACAAAAAAAAGCAGGGCAGCCCGCATCGCAAAGCAGGCTGCCCTTTTTAACAAATATTTTTTGACAGGTCAAATCACCTTCGTAACGCCTGGCACGGCGCAAGCGTACATGCCGTCTGGACCAGGCAGCACGGGTGGCGTGGCCTTGAAATCGAACTGTTGCGGCATCAGGCTGATATTGCTCGCCATTGCATCCTTCCACTCCACCACTTGGCCGGAGTAGGTGGCCATGCGGCCAAGGATGGAGGTCATCGTGGCCTTGGCGCCGTTCTCGGCGTCGGCGTATTTGTACTGCCCTTTGGCAATAGCCTCGAAGAGTTCGTCGTGCTCCACTTGGTAGGGGTTCGGGTCGTTGCGGCTGTCGTGCTTGAACAGCTCGTGGCCGCTGCGGGTGAGCAGCACGCCCGGCTGCGGGGCCGAGCCGTTGGTGCCCTGGAAAGCCTCCGTGACCCGGCTCATAGTGCCCGGTTGGTGGCGGCACTGGCTGAACATCCGGCTGCCGTCCTCGTACTCGTACTCGATGAAGTGGTGGTCGAAAATCTCGCCGAAGTCCTTGCCGACCCGCACCTGCCTGCCGCCCATGCCGTGCGCCCGCACGGGGTAGGCGTTCTTCACCCAGTTGCCCACGTCGAGGTTGTGGATGTGCTGCTCGCAGATATGGTCGCCGCAGAGCCAGTTGAAATAATACCAATTGCGCATCTGGTATTCCATTTCGGTGAGCGGGCGGCCCGCTTTTTTGGAAAACTCCTCCCGGCCACGCACCCACACGCCGTCGTTGTTCCAGTAAACATGGGAAGTGGTGATATCGCCGATGGCTCCTGCCTGCAACATTTCCACCCAGCCCCGATACACTTTTTGGTAGTGGCGCTGCAAGCCCACGATGACGTTCAGTTTTTTCTGCTTCGCAATTTCGGCGGCCTCCAGCACCCGGCGTATGCCCGGTGCGTCCACGGCCACGGGTTTTTCCATGAACACGTGCTTGCCCTGCTTCACGCACTCCTCGAAGTGCATGGGGCGGAAGCCCGGCGGCGTGGTCAAAATCACTACATCGGCCAAGGGGATGGCTTTTTTGTAGGCATCGAAGCCTGTGAACTTGTGCTCCTCTGGTACGGCGACCCGGCTTTTCACGTTGCCCTCGGCCCCTGTCCAGTCCATGATGTCGTCGGAGGTGATGACCTTGTAGGCTTCGTCGAGGTTGTCCCGGAAGGCATCGGCCATGGCCACGAGCTTCACGTTTTGCTTGGTGAGCAGGGCTTGCAGCGCAGCGCCCGTGCCCCGGCCCCCGCAGCCTACGAGCGCCACTTTGATGGTGTCGTCGCCATCAATATGTGCTTTGGCGGCAAGGAAATTGGGCAGCAGCAATGCGCCGCCGGCGGCCAGCGCCGAGTTTTTGACAAAGTCCCGGCGAGTGGGATTGGTCGGTGAGAAATGTTTTGATTTTGACATGGTAAAGTTTTTATTGGTGGACGGTTGACGGCCAACGGTTGACGGCGTGGCGTGAGCCATTCTCCTGTTTCTTATTTTGGTTTCAATGTTCGGGAATGATTCTGGGAAAACCAAAATCTATCTTTGAAATATTGCGAGGTCAATCTTGTGCGCCGTAAAAAAGGTAGGAGTAAGGTGGTTGAAGTCGCTGTCGGTGGTAAGCAATTCAAGGTCAAAACAAGCAGCCGTAGCAGCAATCCATAAGTCGTTTTTACCCATATTCCTTGCAGAATTCCCTAGCGGGTTTCCTTTCAATTTTCCTTGGCTGAAAGCATCAATAGCTGCATACTTGTGTACGATTTCTTCAACGTTGATATCGGTAATGACAAAGTCACGGCGGAGCAGCTCAATTTGGGATAGTCGCTTTTGGCTCCAATTATTTTGCAATCCGATAGAATGAAGTTCCCCCAATGAGACGATAGAAATGAAATTGAAAGCTGAGTCAAGTTGAAATTGCTCGAATAATTTCATCCAGCGTACATCCTGCCGAAGTAGCAGTAACAACATATTGGTATCAAAAAGATAGCGTTTCATTTTAAGCGGTCAATTGGGCCAGTAATTCTTCAGTGGGTTCTTCAATCGCCATATCGGTTGCCAATTGTTCAACCCGGTTCCAATCAGTGCCTTGGTAGCCTTGCTCACGTATCAGGTCTTCGACTTTGACACCTTTTCTATGGGGGCGAACTGCTTTTAAGGCTGGGTCGTCCGGTGATAATTTTTTTTTCTTGTCCTTAACAATATCTGGCCGAGCCAGTCGGGGAGTGACCTCTCCAATTGAAACATAGTTTAGCGTCTTCAGAAATTCCAAAAACGACAGTACGTGTTTATCTTCGATGATGAGTTTTATTTCAGACATGGTAATAGTAATTTTCAGGCTGCTTCACAGCTATTCCGTTCAAAAATACGAAAAGCTAAGTGTTGCACAAGTCGGATTTAGCATTATTTCAAAACAAAAAAAGCCCCGGCAGCGACTTGCTACCGGGGCTTTGCATACTTAGAGCGTATGTTTAGTGTCTGTTTTTGTTTTGTGTAGTTCTACTCAGCTTAAAGCAGCGGCGCAATCACGAGTGCCACCACCGACATCAATTTCAAGAGGATGTTGAGCGATGGACCGGAAGTGTCCTTGAACGGGTCACCAACCGTATCGCCAACGACAGCAGCCTTGTGCGGGTCAGAGCCTTTGTAATACATCTGGCCTTTGATGTTCACGCCTTCTTCGAACATCTTCTTGGCATTGTCCCAAGCACCACCTGCGTTAGACTGGAAGATGGCCATGAGCACGCCCGTGACCGTCACGCCTGCAAGAAGACCGCCGAGCATCTGCGCACCAACCACGCTACCGAGGCCAATCCAGCCTGGAACCATGCCAACCAAAACTGGCACTACGACGGCGAGAAGGCCCGGGCGCACCATTTCACGAATGGCAGCCTTGGTGGAGATTTCCACGCATTTGCCATATTCAGCCTTGCCCTCTGCGTTGTCAAATGTTTTCTTATCGGCAGCGCTCCAGTCTTTTTCATCCTTGCCATCGTTGCGCTTCATTACTTCGAGGGCAGCTTTCAGCTCAGGGATGTTCTTGAACTGGCGGCGCACTTCCTCAATCATGTCCATCGCTGCACGGCCCACAGCGCCCATTGAAAGGGCGGAGAACAGGAACGGCAACATACCACCTACGAACAGCGCAGCCGTCACGTAAGGGTTCAGTACGTCAATCCCCGTCAGTTTGGCATCTGCGTGGGAAGCATTGTAAGCTGTTACAAAGGCAGCGAAAAGCGCCAAGGCCGTGAGGGCCGCCGAGCCAATGGCGAAGCCTTTGCCGATGGCCGCTGTGGTATTGCCCACGGCGTCCAATTTGTCGGTGCGGCCACGCACTTCCTTGGGTTGGTGGCTCATTTCAGCGATACCGCCAGCGTTGTCCGAAATCGGGCCGTATGCGTCAACTGCCAACTGGATGCCCGTGTTGGACAACATGCCCACCGCTGCGATGGCAATGCCATACAGGCCAGCGAAGGCATAAGAGCCAATGATTGCGACAGCCAAAATCAGGATAGGAATCGCGGTGGACATCATGCCTACGCCGAGGCCTGCGATGATATTGGTAGCTGCACCTGTGCTCGACTGCTGCACGATGCTGTTCACTGGGCCTGTGCCAGTGCCTGTGTAGTATTCGGTGATGAGGCCGATGCCCAAGCCACCGCCAAGGCCGAAGAGTACTGCCCAGAACACGCCCATGGAGTTATAGTCATGGCCGTCGAAGCTCCAAGTGGCGGGAAGCATCCATTTCACGATGAACAAAGTGGCAGCCAACATGATGGCCGAAGAGATGAATTC
>JALOMF010000441.1 GCA_025455635.1 Saprospiraceae bacterium
TGTCAATGCGGCTGGGGTCCATTTCAAGGAAAATCACGTAGAACGGGAAGGTTTCCTTCGGTAAAAGCTCCTCGTAGGCCGTCATCACAGCATGGTGCAGGTAGCCGCTTTTGATGAAGCGGTCGTTTACGAAAAACAGTTGCTCACCCCTTGTTTTCCTTGCAAATTCGGGTTTTCCGATGAAGCCGCCTACGGTCATCACATCGGTTTCTTCCTTCACAGGCACCAGTTTCGGGTTGAAATTATTGCCGAAAATACCCACGATGCGCTGCCGCAAATTGCCGGGAGGCAGGTGAAAAACCTCTGTGCCGTTGTTGTGCAGCGAGAAGAAAACGTCCTCGTTGGCCAGTGCGATGCGCTGGAACTCGTCGAGGATATGCCGCATTTCGATGGGGTTCGATTTCAGGAAATTGCGGCGGGCAGGTACGTTGAAGAACAGGTTTTTGACCGAGAGGTTCGTGCCGGGCGAACCTTGGCAAGGCTCCTGCACCATGATTTTCGACGCCTCGATGGCGATGCGGGTGCCCAGTTCTTGGTTGTGCTGGCGGGTGCGCATTTCCACCTGCGCAACGGCAGCGATGGAGGCCATCGCCTCGCCTCGGAAGCCCATCGTGCGGATGGCGAACAGGTCTTTGGCCTCCCGAATCTTGGAAGTGGCATGCCGCTCGAAGCACATGCGGGCGTCGGTCTCCGACATGCCCACGCCGTCGTCAATTACTTGGATGAGCGCCTTTCCGGCGTCTTTCACGATGAGCTTGATGCTTTTTGCGCCAGCGTCAATGGCGTTTTCCATCAGTTCCTTCACGACGGAAGCGGGCCGCTGCACGACCTCACCGGCAGCAATCTGGTTGGCAATGGACTCAGGAAGAAGCTGAATGATGTCAGCCATGTGTGGGTTTGTCTGAGGATTTGAGGATTCGAGGATTTGAGGATTCGAGCAGTGGCCCATTCAAATCCTTAAATCCTCGAATCCTCGAATCCTCCTTCATTCAAACAAATATGCGAATCGGGGCAAATATACTTCAATTGCCAAAACCAATGCGACGAGCAGTACGGCGATGATGAGCAACAGTCGCATGTTTGACTTGGCCACCTGCTGTTGGCGGAAGCTCTTGGCGCTGAGGCTCGTGCTTTGCCGCTTCAAATTGCGCTGAATCCGGGACTTCATGGCCTCGGGGTCATCGCCCGCCAGCCCTTCGGCCACTTTGCGGCGCTCCATTTTTTCTTCTTTTTTTTCGTCGTAAAAACGGGGCCGGTAGTCAAAGCCAACTGGCTTCAATGGTTTGAAAAAACTGGTGAATAGTCCCATGTCTTTGAAATTGTTGGATTGTTGGATTGTTGGATTGTTGAAATTGTTGGATTGCTTGATTGTTGAAATTGTTGGGATTCTGCTGTTTGGTAAATTCTCAAACAACAATCAAGCAATCCAACAATCAAACAATTTAGCAATCCAACAATCAAGCAATTCAACAATTCAACAATTCTTGATAAACAACATCCGCCACTCGCTGCCAGTTAAACTTTGTGCGTTGCAAGCGGCCATTGGCGACGAGCCTAACCCTAAGATGCTCGTCCTCGGCGATGCGGCGCATGGCGGCGGCGATTTCGTTCACGCTCGTCGGGTCGGCGAGCAGGGCGGCATCCCCGGCCACTTCCGGCAGCGAAGATACGTTGGATGTGACAATCGGCACCTCGGCGTACATGGCCTCCAGCACAGGCACGCCGAAGCCCTCGAAGCACGAGACGTACACCAGCGCCTCGGCAGCGCCCATCAATTGCGAAGCCGCTTCATCGGGAACGTAGCCCAAAAAGCGGATGTCGGCACGGTGGCGGGCGGCTTCGTAGGCCGATTTCACCTCGCCCGCCTGCCATGCAAAGCGCCCGGCAATGAGCAGTACGTGCGGCGCACCTGTTTCGTTTTTAAACTGGTCAAAAGCGGCGATGAGGCGGTGGACGTTCTTGCGGGGATGCACGGCGCCGATGTAGTGGAAGTAGGGTTTGCCTTCGGCAAATTCATCCCTAACTGCTTGTTTTTCAGCGCTTTGCAATGGTCGAAATATCTCCCGGCAGCCATTGCCCGACACGCTGATTTTGGCTGTCGCAATGCCGTACTGTTGCACGAGGTCGGCCTTGGTATATTCGCTCACCGCCACGATGTGGTCGGCCCGTTGGTTGAATTTTTTGGCAAAAAAGCGGTAGTACAGCCGATGCACGAGCGGCACCTGCGCCGGGAAATGCACATGGGCGATGTCGTGCGTCACGAGCACGGTTTTCACATCCGTTCCCAAGCAAAGGAAATTGTCGGGGGAGAGAAAAACATCGGCCCGGTGCTGCCGCAATGCCCGCCTCACCGACCACTCGAACCACCATACGAACAGCAGCGGATGCCGGGCCGGGGGGAAGAGCACGACGGGAACCACGTTTTTACCAAAGACAAAACTGGGGTCGTAAGGGCGGTCGAACAGGAAAATGAACTCATGCCCAGGGTGCTGCTCCACGAGCCGCCTGACCACTTCATGGGTGTAAAGTCCGATGCCTTCCAGCCTGTTTTTCAGCAGAAAGCGGGTGTTGACGGCTATGCGCATTCGCAGAAATTGGAAATTGGAAATCAGGGAATTATTTGGAAATCAACAAGTTGCACTAATCTTTTCCCAAGCTAATTTCGCTGGCGCACTTATCATTTGCTGCCCCTGAACAGCCCCGCCACGAAGAGCAGCACGATGGCCCCCGCCGCCGAGGTCAGGATGGTGCTGATGGTGCCGGTGCCGAGCGACATGCCCAGTTTGCCGAACAGCCAGAAGCCGATGAAGCTGCCCACGACGCCGATGACGATATTGCCAAGCAGGCCGAAGCCGCCACCTTTGAACAGCAGGCCAGCCAGCCAACCGGAGGCTGCGCCGATGATGAGGGTGTAAAGCAAGTCCATAAGTAGATTTACGATTTTAGATTTACGACTTACGAGTGGACAACAACCTGATTTTTAACTATTTGCATTAAAATTTAGGTCTGAACCAGTATCGTCGGCATACTGATAAGTCAGCAGTTTTGATGAAAAATTTTGGGAAAGGTAAGTAGCGGAATTGACTCGCCAAAACGCCGTAACATTGCGGACAAAAAACGCTGTTTTCGCAATGGATTCAACCACCATCATCGGCCTAGTGGCGGCCTTCCTGACCACGGGCGCCTACGTGCCGCAAGCCGTCAAGACTTGGCGCACCCGCCGCACGGGCGACCTTTCGTTGAGCATGTTCACGATGGTGTTCCTCGGCACGGTCAGCTGGCTGGTGTACGGTATTTTGAAGGACGACCTGCCCATCATCTTGGCGAACACCATCACGCTCGGCACCTCGTTCATCATCCTTTATTTCAAGCTGAGGGAGGTCATGGAGCAGCGCAGGGCAGGCTGATTTTTTTCGCCTTCGGCAAAACTTTGACTGTTCCACCGATTTTTCACCCTAAATTTGATTTGCATTTGAAAGTTTGTTGAAAAAACAGCCGACCAGTGCAACCAAACACGGCAATTTCACACCACGACAGAATGCTCAAATTGCAATCTAAATCTTTGAAAATGAAAAAGTTAAGTACCTGCTTTGCGCTCATGGCTGCGCTCGGCCTTCAGGCCCAAATCACCGTCACCAACGCCACTTTCCCAGCGGCGGGCGACACCCTAAAATATGCCACCGACCTCAACCCCGATGGCGTGACCATCACGCCTGCGGGGCCAAGCGCTTCTACTTGGAACTTCTCTGAACTGGCACCCACGTTCAGGTTTGAGAATGTTTTTCAAGCAGCAGCAGCTGGCAGCGCTGCGGCCAGTTTCCCCACTGCCGACCTCGTGACGATTGCCGCTGGCGGACAAAGTGAGAATTTTTACAACTTGGAAACAAACGGCTTCTACAATCTCGGCTTCTTTGGCACCGACCCCACTGCAGCGCTGCCTGTGCCTACCACCTTTTACTTCGACCCGCCCGTGCCAGAGCGCCGCGCACCAATGGCGTTTTTCGACATCAACCAAGCCGGGTCGGAGCTGAATATTGCCTTTTCATTGGATGACCTCGGCCCGCTCGCCGACAGCCTTGGCCCGCTCGCTGGGTTTGCAGACTCCATCCGAATCCGTGGCGTTGCTACCCGTCTGGACGTGGTGGATGCTTACGGCTCGCTGACCATCCCCGGTGGTACTTA
>JALOMF010000442.1 GCA_025455635.1 Saprospiraceae bacterium
TCGGCGGAGTAAACTTCGGAGGCGAGGTTGTGGTCAATTTTTTTCAGGGAGGCCGTGGCGGGGATGGGGCCGAAGCTGCCGTTGAACAGCAAAACAAGGAAGAGGAGGAAAAAGGCTAAAAACAAGACCAGTAGAGAAATGGCTGCCAATACGAACTTGGCCAAATAGGGCTTGCTTGACGCAAGCCTGGCGTATCGCTCCTGCCATCGAGCTGGCAACGGATTGATTTTTTTCAGTAGATGCTTTAACTTAGAAACGGTAGAGTCAAGTTGCATTTAAGTGCTGTGTTCGGTGGATACATAAGACGAAGATGGGCGGCCGTGTCACAAGTTTCTTTTCAAAAAGCCCAATTTTCCCCTTAAAGTTGGCTTGCCGCAGTCTTTCCAGCCATTTGCACAACGGTGTGGATTGAAAGTTTTGCCATAGTATTTTTACTGTTTCAACTCGATTGGAGCGCAATTTTAGTGAAAAAACGGATATTATATGTTGCGTTTCTAATCACTTTTTAAACTTGCCCTGAAAACACGGCACAATTTCAGCTAATTTTGACCCCAGAAATCAAGTTCCCATGAATAAAGTCGCTGCCATTTTTGCTTTCCTCTCCCTGTTTGCCACGCTTTCATTGGCGCAGCAAAAAAACAGTGCCGAGCCGCCAAGCGGCAGCCCCAGCCTCAGTGACCTCCGCTGGCAGCTCAACATGGTGATGACCCAGCAGCTCGCCTACTCGCTCCCCGACTCGCTCAACGGCAAGGTCTTCCTCAAGGGCTTCGCCTTTAGCTACGCCACCACCGACAGCCTAACCATGATTGAAGTGCCAGAACTGCGCCGCAAGGTCGAGGACGGCACCACCAACGGCGGCAGCAAATACTACCTTCCCCTGCAAGACATTGATATTCAGGCGATTAAAATCGTCACCACGCCCGACGAAAAGTTCACGGCGCTCGTCATTCCCGCCGTATCCGGCAAGACCTTCCTGCACAGGCCCTACGGCAACGAACCCGACCGCCAGGTGCCCGCCGTGACCATCGGCTGGTACGACCGCCTCCAAGACCGTACCCTTGCCCGTGCCCTCTCGCACCTTCAGTCTTTTTTGGCAAAATTCGGCGAATAACCCGCTTCCCATTTTCCAGTGTACCTTTGCGCCGCACCAAGGGCTACTCCATCGCCTGCACCGCCTCCTTTGGGGGTAGGGTGGGAGGAAAGTCCGGACAACGTAGAGCGCCGCACCACCTAACGGGTGGGACTTCGACCTCGGTCGGAGGACAGAGAGTGTCACAGAAAATTACCGCCATTCGATTTCGGATTTCGGAATGCGGACGATTTGATTTCGGATTTCGGATTGCGGATTTCGGATTGGGAGGGCTGCTAGCTTGGGAAGTGATTGGGGCATCGAGTGTTTCCACGGCCTCCAATCCGCAATCCGCAATCCGAAATCGAATGGTAAGGGTGAAAACGTGCGGTAAGAGCGCACGGCGCTGGCTGGCAACAGCTGGGGCGGATAAACCTTGCGGGTTGAAATGTCATGTACATCGGTGATGTCCCGGCGCTTGCGCCGGGGCGGGAGGGCTGCTCGCCCGAGCCGAGGGGTAGGCAGCTAGAGGCCGTCCGTGAGGGCGGTCCCAGATAAATGATGGAGACCTTACTTGCGTGGGGTTACAGAATCCGGCTTATTGGCCCTTGGTGCATTTTTTTCATCGCCTCAATTCCCCGCTTTGCCGACATCCGGGCACGGCGTTTCATCCAGTTTCCTTTTTTTGTAGCTTCGCAACACCCAGCCCAAGCCAAGCATCACCGTTTCACCCAACTGTTGAAAAATGAGAGCATTCTTCACCGCCTTGTTGCTCCTTGGAGCAACGCTGCAACTCACCGCCCAGGTCAAGGGCCAAGTCACCGATGCACAGACCGGCGCACCACTTGCCTACGCCACGGTCAGCCTGTTTTCACAAAACGACAGCCTGCTCGTGGACGGCACCATCACCGATGATGCGGGCGTTTTCAGCATCGAAGCCAAGCCCGGCAGCTACTTCGCCAAGGTCGAGTTCCTCGCTTACGAGACTTTTTTTATTGAAAAAATAGAGGTAAAAAAAGGGCTGACCGACCTTGGCAATATCCAACTGAGGCAGGAAGCCACCCAGCTCAACGAAGTCGTGGTGCAGGCCGAAAAAAGCACCATGCAGATGAGCCTCGACAAACGGGTGTTCAACGTCGGGAAAGACCTTGCCAATGCAGGGGGCAATGCCGCCGAACTGCTCTCCAACATCCCCTCGGTGCAGGTGGACGTGGAGGGGAACGTCAGCCTTCGGGGCAGCACCAACGTGCGCATCCTCATTGAAGGCAAGCCCAGCGGCCTCGTCAGCGTCAATGGTTCCGGTGGCCTCCAGCAGCTCCAGGGCAGCATGATTGAGCGGGTCGAAATCATCACCAATCCCAGCGCCCGCTACGAGGCCGAGGGCGTGGGCGGCATCATCAACATCATCCTGAAAAAAGAGCAGCGCAACGGCTTCAACGGCTCGGTTGACCTCATCGCCGGGCATCCGTCCAACTACGGCCTTGCCCTCAATGTCAACTACCGCCACGAACGCCTCAATTTCTTCGTGAACTACGGCATCACCCGCCGCACCTCGCCCGGCGACGGCAGCATCTACCAGCGCAGCTTCCCCGGCGACACGCTCTTCGGCTACCGCCAAACACGGGTCAGCGACCAAATCGTGTTCGCACAAAACGCACGGGCGGGCCTCGATTTTTATTTCAACCCAAAAAATACCCTCACCGCCGCCTACTCCCTCCGCCGCACCGACGGCGACCGCACCGTGGACATGACCTTCCGGGATTTTGCCGGAACGGAAGCCAACCTGACCCGCATCTTCACCCGCAGGCAGTTTGAAAAAGAGGCAGAACCGTACTCGGAATACGCACTCACCTACAAGAAAACATTCGACCGCAAGGGGCAGGAGTTCATCGGCGAGGCCCGTGTGCTCGACTACTGGGAGAGCAGCGACCAAGACTACACCGAGAAGTTTTACAACACGGATTTCAATCCGACGGGCGAACCTGACCGCTTGCAGAACAGCTATAATTACGAGTCGGAGCGGCAGTACCTCCTGCAGGCGGACTACGTGCAGCCCATCGGCAAGGAGGGCAAAATCGAGGGCGGGTTTCGTTCTTCGATACGTGACATGGACAACGACTTCGTGCTGCGGGAGCAGTTCAACGGCATCTGGGACACCCTGCCCGGCTTCGACGACCAGTTCCTCTACCTTGAAAACATCCATGCCGCCTACGGTATTTATGGGAATAAAAAAGGCAATTTCGGCTACCAGGTGGGCCTACGGGCAGAGCGCACGGTCATCGAGACGGAGCTGGTGGAAAGCAAGCAGGTGAACGCCCGGGACTACAACAATTTTTTCCCAAGCGCCCATTTGACCTACGATTTGCCGAAGGAAAACGCCGTGCAAGTGAGCTACAGCCGCCGGGTGCGCCGCCCACGCTACAACGACCTCAGCCCCTTCATCACCTTCTCCGACGAGCGCAATTTTTGGAGCGGCAACCCCGACCTGAACCCCGAATTCACCGACGCCTACGAGCTGGGGCATATCAAATATTTCGGGCAAGGCTCGCTCAGTTCGTCCATCTACTACCGCCACACCACGGGCAAAATCGAGCGCATACGCCGGGTGAACGCCGAGGGCATCGCCAATACCCGCCCCGAAAACCTTAGCACGGAGGACGCCTTCGGCCTGGAGTTCACCTCGGCCTACAACCCGGCCAAGTGGATGAAGCTCGACGCCAATTTCAACTTCTTCCGCTCCATCACCGATGGCGGCAACCTTGGCGCCGACTTCCAGGCCGACACCTACTCGTGGTTCGCCCGGCTCACGTCCCGTTTTACTTTTTGGAAAAACACGGACTTGCAGATGAGGGGAAATTACGAGGCCAGGCAGCAGACCACGCAGGGCTACCGCAAGCCCATCGCCTTCTTGGACTTGGCCATCAGCCAAGACCTGCTGAAGAACAATGCGACCATCACCATCAACGTCAGTGACGTGTTCAACTCCCGCCGCCACCGCTTCGTGGCCGAGGGCGAGTCGTTCTACACCTACAACGAAGGCCAGTGGCGCCTCCGCCAAGTGAACCTGACGTTCAGCTACCGTTTGCGCCAGGAACTCATCGAACGCACCT
>JALOMF010000443.1 GCA_025455635.1 Saprospiraceae bacterium
AATGGGTCGTAGTACGCAAGGTCAACATACACGGGGTCGAAGTAACCGAAGCCGTAGTAAGGGCGGTTGAAGCGGCGAATCCGAGACGTGTAGTAAAAGTCGTGGTCTTCGTACTCATCATAGTACTCATACTCATCGTCGTCAAAGTCATTGTTGTCGTTATCCCTGCTGGAGGTATAGCTGTCCGAGTTGGAAGAACTAGACGAGTAGTAGCTGTCGGAGTCTTTGTCCGGGTCGTAGTACACATCATCGTACTGCGCCTGGCTGGTGCTTGCCAAGCCGAGGGCAAAGAATGCGACCAAAGCGAAGAGCAACTTATTCTTTTTCATTTTTCAGATAATTTATTTGGTAAATACTTCGACGCGCTCTCTTGCGAGTTTGCAGTCACGAAATTATTAGCTTTGCAGCACATTTTTGTTAAGGAGGAACTAAAATTGAATTTTTAGCTTGTTAAAGTTTTAGCATTGAAACAATCTTAGGACGATACAGTTTCTCAAAGTCATTTAACGAAAGCTTAAAACGATGGGTTTTTAGGTTAAAAAGGGCCGTTTTGCGGCTTTTTTTGGTTAAACCCGACCGAAAATGGCTTTTCGACAAAAGCTGTTTTTTATAAAAAATCAGGGCCGAAAACTGGCCGAAAATCCGACATCACATCTTTTTATGGCAAAAGAAATCACATCCAGGGAGGAAAATTATTCCCAATGGTACATTGACATCGTACAAAAAGCCAACCTCGCCGACAACTCGGCGGTGCGGGGCTGCATGGTCATCAAACCAAACGGCTATGCCCTTTGGGAAAACATGCGGGACCAACTCGACCGCATGTTCAAGGAAACGGGCCACGTCAACGCCTATTTCCCGCTTTTCATCCCTAAAAGCTTTTTGAGCAAAGAGGCGCAACACGTCGAGGGCTTCGCCAAGGAATGCGCCGTCATCACGCACCACCGCCTGATGAATGCCCCGGACGGCAGCGGCGTGGTCGTTGACCCATCGGCCAAATTGGAGGAGGAACTCATCGTTCGCCCAACCTCCGAAACCATCATCTGGGACACCTACCGCACTTGGATAAACAGCTACCGTGACCTGCCGCTGCTCATCAACCAATGGGCGAACGTGGTCCGCTGGGAGATGCGCACCCGCCTCTTCCTCCGCACCGCCGAGTTCCTTTGGCAGGAGGGCCACACCGCCCACGCCACGAAGGACGAAGCCGTGGCAGAGACCCGCACCATGCTCGACGTTTACGCCACTTTTGCGGAGGAATGGATGGCCATGCCCGTAGTGAAAGGCGTAAAAACCGCCAACGAGCGCTTCGCCGGGGCCGAGGACACCTATTGTATAGAGGCGCTGATGCAAGATGGCAAGGCGCTGCAAGCTGGCACTTCGCACTTCTTGGGGCAAAATTTTGCGAAGGCATTCGACGTGAAATTTTCCAACAAGGAAAACCAGCAGGAGTACGTCTGGGCAACGTCGTGGGGCGTCAGCACCCGCCTCATCGGGGCGCTCATCATGACGCACTCGGATGACGACGGCCTTGTTTTACCCCCAAAAATCGCCCCAACACAGGTGGTCATCGTGCCGATACCAAAGCCGACGCCAGAGATTGACGAAGCCGCCAACAAGCTGATGAAGGAGCTGCGCTCAAAGGGCATTCGGGTGAAATACGACACCGACGACCAAAAGCGCCCCGGCTTCAAGTTTGCGGAGCACGAGATGAACGGCATCCCCGTCCGCCTCGGCATCGGTGCCCGTGACCTCGCTGAGGGCAAGGTGGAAGTGGCCCGCCGTGACACGAAGGAAAAGGCCAACCAGCCCGTGGAAGGCATCGCAGACTACATCATCGGCCTGCTCGATGAAATCCAGCAAAACCTCTTCGACCGTGCCGCTGCCTTCCGCACCGAGCACACGACCAAGGTGGACAATTTCGACGACTTCAAGTCCGTGCTGGAAGGCAAGGGCGGCTTCGTGAGCGCCCACTGGGACGGCACCTCTGAGACGGAGGAGAAAATCAAGGAACTGACCAAGGCGACTATTCGCTGCATTCCACTCAACAATCCGCAGGAGGACGGCAAGTGCGTTTTGACGGGAAATCCGTCAAAGGAGCGAGTTCTCTTCGCAAAAGCTTATTGAGAGGGATGAGGAATGAGGGATTAGGGATGATGAGGGCAGTTGTTTTTTGCAAGATTTTTTCAAATTTGAATCTTTAAAACATACTGTTTCACAAAAAGGTGGGGAATTAGGGATGAAGCAGTCACTATTTCATCCCTTATCCCTCACCCCTCATCCCTAACAAGATGGATACTATTGAGAAAATCGAAGCGCTGAAAAAGCGGACGAAACAAATGGCTTTACGAGTCATAAAGATGACACAAAAGCTACCGAAAACAGATGAAGCAAGGGTTATTGGCAAACAGATTTTGAGAAGCGCCACCTCCGTTGCTGCCAACTACCGAGCTGTAGCTCGAAACCGCTCAGACGCTGAAAGGATAAGCAAACTGAGCATTGTCACAGAAGAAGCTGACGAAACCTTGTTTTGGCTCGAACTTTTGGTGGAGGCCGAAATTGTCCCCATCACAAAGCTTTCCGATTTAATGGCCGAATGCGAGGAAATCCTCAAAATGACCTCAAAATCACTTTCTAACCTGAAAGAAAAAGCAAACAAAAAACGAGAATAGGGATGAGGAACGAGGGATGAGGGATGAAGCAGCCCACCCTTCATCCCTCATCCCTCGTTCCTCATCCCTCAGTTCATGGATACCTTTACTCAACTCGCCCTCGGCGCCGCTTGTGGCGAAGCCGTCCTTGGCAAAAAAGTCGGCAACCGGGCCATGGTCTGGGGAGCCTTTGGTGGCATCCTGCCCGACTTCGATGTGGCGGCCTCCTTTTTTACCGATGAAATAACGGCGCTGGCCTTCCACAGGGGCTTCATGCACAGCATCACCTTTGCCGTGCTGGCAGCGCTGGGGCTGGGCTGGCTGGTCGAGTGGCTCTACCGCAGCGGTACTTACCGACGACGGGGCTACAAGCTGTTCGTCATGGCCGCCGTCATGGTCTTCTACCTGCTGCTGATGGCGGGCATCCGCTGGGTGTTCCGGGATGCGGTGCAGACCTGGACGCACCTCGCCATCGCCGTTCTGATTGGCGGCGGGTTGGCTTTCTCCATTTGGAAAAAATACGTTTCGCAAGAACTACTACCCGTCGAGGCTACCCGTTGGAACTGGGTCTGGCTCTTTTTCGTCTCCGTTCTCACCCACCCGATTCTGGACTGCTTCACGGTCTATGGCACGCAGCTTTTCCAACCGTTCAGCGACTACCGGGTGAGCTGGGACAATATCTCCGTGGCCGACCCCATCTACACGATTCCACTTTCGTTGGGCTTCATCGTGGCGGCATTTATTGCAAGGGAAAAACGGTCGAGGCGCATCGCCAACTGGGCGGGCATTGCGTTCAGCTCGGCGTACATGGCCTTCACGTTTTACCACAAGGCGGAGTTTGAACGCATTTTCAAGGAATCATTGGCTAAGGAGGGCATCCAGCACAACCGCATGATGTCCGGCCCGACCATCCTGAACAATATGCTCTGGCTCGGCGTGGCGGAGGGCGACACGGCCTATTACCACGGCTACTACACATTTTTTAGTGATGAAAAACGGGTGAAGCGCTTCAACGTCATTCCGAAAAACCATGAGAAACTGGCGGCCTACGAGCATGACCCGACGCTGAAAACCTTGCGCTGGTTCTCCAAGGATTTCTACAATGTCATCGTGCGGAAAGATGGCCGCTTGCAGTACAACGACATGCGCTACGGCTCTTTCAAAGAGGGCTTCAAGGACGAGAACGATTATGTGTTCAAGTTCATTTTAGAAGAAAAAGACGGCAAGCTGGAGGCCACGCAGTCACGGGAGGGGCGTAAGATAAACGGGGAGGAGTTTTCAAAATACTTGGATAGGGTGAAGGGGAAGAAGTAAACTCCTACCTCACAACCCATCAAACGCCGCCAATGCCTGCCGCACCCAGTCCGGTATTTCGATGGTCGAGCGGGTTTTTAGGTCGAACATGATCTGCGTGGTGTGGCCCGTGGCATGAACGATGACCTCGTCGCTCTTGTTGGAGGTGATGGCATAGTCCAGTACAAAGCTCTTGTTCCCGATTTTAGATGTC
>JALOMF010000444.1 GCA_025455635.1 Saprospiraceae bacterium
CGACAAAAATCGCGACCTTCTTGTATGGAAATGCTATGGGAGAAAACAGTAGAATACACAGAGCAAAGCCTTAAAATTTGAACTCCACCTGCGCACACTGAAGCCCTGTTCTGTGCATCCCATTATTTTTCAACTAAACAGTAAAAATTATGCTACTCCACCTTCGACAAGAATACCATTCTGACGCTTTGGACATTAAAAACATGGAGGCCGACCCAGTGAGCCAATTCCACAATTGGTTTCAGGATGCACTCAGGGCCAACGTGAAAGAACCCAACGCCATGACGCTTTCAACCGCTACGCTGGATGGCCGCCCATCGGCAAGGGTAGTGCTGTTGAAGGATTACAGTGCAGAAGGTTTTTCTTTTTTTACCAATTACACCAGTAAAAAAGGGGGGCTGATTGACCAAAACCCGCAGGTGGCCCTGACCTTTCTCTGGCTCGACCTGCACCGTCAGGTACGCATTGAGGGCTTGGCAGAGCGGTTGCCAAGCGCTGCCAACGAAGCATACTTCCAGAGCAGGCCACGTGGCAGCCAAATAGGGGCGTGGGCATCCCCGCAGAGCACTGTGCTGGATGGCAGGACTTGGCTCGAAGGCAAGGTGGAAGCTTTGGAACAGCAGTACGAAGGGCAGGACAAGCTGCCACTTCCCCCGTTTTGGGGCGGCTATTTGGTAAAACCTACGCTTTTTGAATTTTGGCAGGGACAGCCCAGCAGGCTCCACGATAGGTTCCAGTACACGCCCGGCGAGGCTGCTGGTTGGCTCATCGAGCGGCTGGCGCCTTGATTTTGCGGAAGTTTTAGGGCAGGTACTCCAGTTTCAGCTTCAGGTAGTTCTCTTCGTTGGCGACACCCGGCAGGCCGCAATCCGAGGACTCGGCACTTAGCGATTGAAGACGGTTTTCGAATTTGGCGGAGCGAGTCTCCAACCACAGTGGCTTTATTTCACCCTCGCCAGCCCGCTCCAGTATGCGTTTGATGCCCGACGGCTCGTAGAGGAATGGGCAAATCAGTTCAACGGCAAATGAATCGGCTTCAATGACCTTGGTTTCGTCAAAGCCGAGCAGCGGCACCTCGGCGGCGTATTCCGGCAGCTCAGCCACTGGGTTTTCTAGCAAGATGTCGCCCAGCATCACCCCTCCAAACTCTTGGCGCACCCGCTCTATCAGCAGGTCGGAATGGGCGTAGTACAGCTCGTGGCCGATTACGCCGAGCAGTTCGCTTTCCGAGTTGAGGTACTTGAGCAGGCCAGTGTACACGTAGAAATGCCCGCCCGGCAGGAAGAACGCCGTGCGCACTTCATCGTCGTGGATGATGTTCACCGACCAGTCAAACTCTTGGCGGCGCTGCACCTGTGCGGTGTTGAGCATGGTCAGGAAGAGTTGCTCCACGTAGGCGTTGGCTTCAGGGTAGTCCGCTTTGTCCAAAATCTTGAATGCCGCCGTATTGGATTCCAGTGCCAGCTGGAAAGCCTCACCAATCTTGACCTGGTCTTCGGAGGTCAATTCATCGGGATTGATGCTGATAATTTTATCGGGAGTCTTGTCGCAGGCGTTGAAAAGTGTGAGGGCAGGAATCAATAAAAGTAGGACATGTTTTTTCATTCTTGTTTTTTGAAAATTGCTGAAACAGGGGCAAATCGTAAATCACCGCGTTCCCATTTCCAAAAAACATTCCAAACACCCCAACCAGCCCTGGTTAGCGGCCATCGTGTGGGTGAAAAAAAAAGAACGATGCCCAATTTACTCAGGCATCGTTCCTCCACCAGGGTGAGTTGCCCCGATATTTTCACGGAAGCAATATATGTGTACAGTAAGTTAAATAGCAGTTGTTGGATAGGGTGAGCTATCACTCGGGCTGAAAAATGGCAATCACAGCCTTCACTTCTTTGTCTTTTTCCAAAACCGGCAGCAGCCGGAACAGCGTCGTGTGCGCATCGAAATCTTCGTAAAGCGCCTCTTCCAGCACTAGCAGTGCCTCCGACTTGTTGCCCATTTCGAACAAACAAGCGCTGCGGCAGTAGAGCAGCTCAGGGCCCCAAGCATTTTCATCGGCTTCGTCCAAAACTTCGAGTGCGTCCTCGAAGCGGTGGTGCTTCATCAAAAATTGGGCAAGGTTCACCCAGTGGCTGGGCACTTCGGGAGCCGTGTCGGCAGCTTCCCGGAAGTATTCCAGTGCTTTTTTCAGGTTGCCGGTCTGGCAGTAGGCTTCGGCCAGGGCACCAAGGAAGTCCTCGTTTTTCTCCTCCAGCTTGACGGCCTTCTGGAAGGCGCCCACGGCCCTCAACCAGTCTTTTTGCCTGCCAAAGCACTTGCCGATGTGGTAGTGCGCCTCTGCCATGAAGCTGTCAAAAGCCACGGCCCGCTGGAAGAAATCACGTGCCACCACGTGGTTGCCCAGTTCGGCGTAGCACTTGCCGATGTTGAGGAAGAGGTCGGCATCCGGCTCGAAGCGCTCCAGCACATCCTGGTAGCAGCCGAGTGCTTTGTGGTAGTTGAGCGTGAGCAGGCAGACCTCGGCACATTCGCGGTAGGCGAACTCGAAATCGTCCTTCGAGAGGTAGGCGAACTCATACGCCTCAATGGCCGCCTCGTAGTTGCAAAGATAGGCTTGCGAAGCGCCGATATTGTACCATGCCAAGGCATTGTAAGGGTCGGCGTCCACTATCCGCTCGTGCAGGGCTAGGCTTTCCTCGTGCTTGCGGGCATATTCCACCACGTACCACATCCTCGAAAGCGCCTCGGTGTTGGAGGGGTCTTCGTCGAGTGCGGCCTTCAGCACGTAGAACATGCGCTCGTATTCCTTGAGGCTGTCGTAAATCAAGGCTTCGCAAACATAGACCTTGGCCAGGTCAGGGCCACTGGTGCTGTACTTGACGGCATCGAGCAGGGCAAGGCCCTGGCTGTGCAAGCCCATCATGGCGAGGCCCTCGGCACGCAGGATGGCAGCCCGGAGCAGCCCCGGCTTTCTCGCCTCCACTTGGTCGAGGAGCGACAGTGCTTGCAAGGCGTCTTTTTTCTCCAGCAAAAGCTCGGCTTTGCGTAAGCAAAAACTGGTCTCATGCCCCGTTTGTGCGAGGGCATGGTTCACGACTTCCAGTGCCCGGTCGAGCAGGCACTCACGCTCGTAGTAGTCCACCAGCACATGGTACGACTGGTGGTTCGTGAACTTTACCTGACTCCTTTCCAGCATGTCTTCATACTTGGAAATCAGGTTGAAAATGGCTTGACGGTCGTTGTAATTGGAATGCCCCATAGCCAGTTGTATTAAGTGAAAAATAATGGTTAAAGGTAACGGACTTTGCCGCACATATACCCCAGTGTGTTGAGCCATCTACGAAACGGTAGCTATCCTTGAGGGAACGGTACGGCTGTTTTAAATATTTGATTTTCAATTAGTTACAATGAAAAATCAAGTTTAATTTATTTTATTTCAGTTACGTGTGCTTGACTTCATAAAATGCCTGTTTTAAAAAGGCATGAATAGCAGTCTTTTACACTTCTGCTAGTTTTAAATTCATTTTTTTTCGGTGTGTAAATACACCGACTGCTTCATGGCGCACAGCCAAAAAGCAAGTTGAAAAGCGATGGAAAGAACCGATTTGGGCCAACAGCGCACAGGTACTCGCTGCCGAGGGCAAGATTCTATAGCCATCAATAAAGCCTCCTTGTGGTAGTTGAAAAACAGGGTGTGTTACGGGCAATCGGCAAAAGGGTTTCAGCCAGGATGGTTTCAGCCGAAATTTCTCTAAATCGTTCGGGCTGCTTGACAAAAGCAGGGCCAGCCACGTGCGGGAGGTAGCAATGTTCATGGATGTATTTTTGTTCATGGGTGCCGCCGGGCACAAAAAGGTGGACGAGCTACCGGCGTTGGCGCTTCAAACCGATTTTAAGAACCTGTTGAAGACGCACTTCGACTACCTAAAAACCATAGTAGTTGAGTTCAAAAATTTTGCCATGTTTTTAGAACAAAGGAAAAACGCTGATCAGAAGCCTTAAAACAGTGCTTCACGCCCCAAAATACCCATATCCAGCCATTGGGCGGGGTCATTTCACCCAGCGCATGGATACCTGCACGGGGTAGTGGTCGGAGAGCCGGGACTTGAGCACCCGGTGGCTCAAGACCTTGAAACGCTGGTCGGGCAGCACATAGTCA
>JALOMF010000445.1 GCA_025455635.1 Saprospiraceae bacterium
TTCAAGGACGGCAAAGTGCATGGCTATCAGGTGGAAGTGGACCCCTCAGCCCGTGCATGGTCGGGCGGCATTTACGACGAGGGGCGGCGTGACTGGCTCTACATTCCCGAAGGCAACCCAGCCGCCAAGCGGGCATTCCGGCACGGCGATTGGAACACCTACCGCATCGAGGCCATCGGCCACTCGCTCCGCACTTGGGTCAACGGCGTGCCCGTGGCGCACCTCATTGACGACCTGACGACGAAGGGATTCATCGCCCTGCAAGTCCACTCCATCGCCAACGAAACCGAGGCGGGCCGCCAGGTCCGCTGGCGCAAAATTCGAATCCAGACTAGTGATATAAAGCCCAGCCCGCTGGACGATGTGCCCGTCGTCAATTTGCTCCAAAACAACCTCTCGGCGCAGGAGCTGGCCCAAGGGTTCCGGCTGCTTTTCAACGGCAACGACCTCACGGGCTGGCGGGCCGTGCACACTGACCAACCACCCGGCAAACGCTGGGCCGTGGCCGACGGCGTGCTCACGGTCAGCCCCTCCGATGGCTCCGAGACTGGCAACGACATCGTGACCACCGAGCAGTTCGGGGCCTTCGAGCTGGTGTTCGAGTTCCAACTTTCCGAAGGCGCCAACTCTGGCCTCAAGTATTTCGTGAACGAAAACTTCGACGCTGGCGGCAAGTCGGGCATCGGCTTGGAGTACCAACTGCTCGACGACGAGCGCCACCCCGACGCCAAGCAGGGCGTGGTGGGCAACCGCACCTTGGCCAGCCTCTATGATTTGATTCCTTCGGAAAAACTGCAGGCCCGGTTCCAGCGCCCCATCGGGCAGTGGAACCAGGCACGGCTCGTCGTGTACCCCAACAACGTCGTGCAGCATTGGCTGAATGGCTTCAAGGTGCTGGAATACGAGCGCAAGTCCAATATCTTCAAGGCGCTCGTGGCCCGCAGCAAGTACCAAGTCTGGGAGGGCTTCGGCATGAACGACGCCGGGCCGATACTGCTCCAAGACCACGGCGACCGGGTCAGCTTCCGCAGCCTGAAAATCAGGCCGCTCACCCGCCCCTTCCTGCCGTGCGGCGATTGATGTGCCATCGTATTCATAATTGTTTTAGACTAATTCTTAACAATGGGGCTGATTGCCAAATTTACCTAAAATCATTTTGTAGAATCACCTGCTTTTATACCTTGTGGCTGTCAAACTGCGGTAAAAAAACAAGGTCAGATGAACCCACATGTTGTCGCCATTTTCGGGGGTGCTGTGTCTGGAGCCGAGGCATCCCACCAGCTTTCGCAGCGGGGCATCCGCTCGGTGGTTTTTGAGCAAAACGCCTTGCCTTACGGCAAAATAGAGGACGGCCTTCCCAAGTGGCACGCCAAGCTGCGGGACAAGGAGGAAGCGAACATTGACAGCAAAATGGCCGACCCGCACGTCACTTTCGTGCCGCTCGCAAAACTGGGGCAAAACCTTGATTTTCATGACGTTGTGAAGAACTGGGGCTTCTCGTCGGTCTTTCTGGCCACGGGCGCTTGGCGTGACCGGCCCTTGGGCATCGAGGGCATTGACGAATATGTGGGCAAGGGCCTGTACTACCAGAACCCCTTCATGCACTGGTACAACCACTTCCACGAACCCAGCTACACAGGCCAGCAGCTCCAACTCGCCGATGGTGCGCTGGTAATCGGCGGCGGCCTCGCCAGCATTGACATCTGCAAGGCGCTGATGATGGAGACCGTGCAGGCGGCGCTTGCACAACGTGGCATTTCCACCAATATGTTCGAACTGGAACGTGGCGTGGGCAAGGTGCTGGAATCGCACGGCCTCACGCTGGCCGAGCTTGGGCTGCGGGGCTGCACCCTCGTCTATCGCCGCAGGGTGAAGGACATGCCGCTGTTCCCCGGTGAAACGGACACCCCCGAAAAACTGGCCAAGGCCGAGGCCGTGCGGGAGAAGGTGCTGCTCAACGCACAGGCCAAGTTCCTTTTCCAAGTGCTGCCCTGCCACGTGCCTGTCGGCAAAATCGTGGAAAATGGCCGGCTGGCTGGGCTGGTGCTGCGGGAGACCGTGGTGGAAGGCGGAAAAGTGACGGAAGTGGCGGGCAGCGACCGGGAGTACGGGGCGCCGCTGGTCGTTTCGTCCATCGGCAGTGTGTCGGAGCCGCTGCCGGGCGTGCCCATGCGGGGCTATTCGCTGGAGGTGGAAGGCGGCGAGTGCTGCCGATTGAAGGGCTTCGACAATGTGTTCGCCGTGGGTAATGCCGTCACTGGGCGGGGCAATATCAAGGAGAGCGTGGAGCATGGCAAGTCGGTCTCAACCTCCATCGCCGTGGGCTATTTGGAGAACCCCGATGGGGTGGTGAGCAGGGCCTTCCGGGAGAAGGAGGACACCGTGTCGGCGAACGTGGCAGCCCTTGCCGAGCGCATCAGCCACATGAAGCCCCCGACGGCGGAGCAGCAGGCGCTGATTTACGAGCGGGTGAGGGCCTTGCAGGAGGCCGTGGGCTACACTGGCGACTACCAAGCTTGGGCGGATGCGAAGCGGCCCGTGCGGCTGGAGCAGTTGCTGGGGGTGGAGGGGCATGGGTGAGGCGGATGAATCGGCTACTCGCCAATCGTTTACGAACCGCCTTAGAATTTATATGTAAATTTTTTAGTTGCCAGTTTTTTTTTCTAAAATTCAACCTAAGTAGATGAATGACTGCATTTTATAAATTAAAAATAGAAAATATAACTATGATTTCAACGCTCCCTTGTGCCAAGATTTTCATCAGGTTGGCACTCCGAAGCTTACAATTGGCACAATTTTTTAAATTAACTTTAAAGAAACTTTGAAATCCCGACAGCTACATGATGGCTGACATACTATGAGAAAAGTCCGGAAACCGAGCTTACTAAGCTTTTTGATTCCTTTCTTTTTCCAGGAACCCTGGGCCTTTCTCAAACACAACAAGTTCGAATCTTTAACCAGTTAGGAACCCGTATTGGGTTCGGATTTATGGGCTTTTTTATTTGCCCACCTGCTGCCAAACGAGGCGGCATGACCTTACTATTCTTTTTTGCAAAACCTTACACACACATCAGATTTTTGAGTTGCCCCGTGCAAATGGGGCGGCGTATCGAAGCATTTACCGGCAGAGGAGCCGGGTGGCCGTGGCATGTCCATTTTCAAAAAAAAGCAATTGGATACCTGCCTAGCATTTGTCAAAGACGACATTCATTTCAATCGTTGCAACGACCTGACCGACAGGCAGTTGTGACAACAACGAATGTCTGGTCGTTGACCAATGGCCCACTCTTCCGCCCAACGAAACGGTACTCACTATTCAACAATTATAATCTCATGGTAAAAGGTAACGGTTTTGCTCCACACAGGTTGACGACATGCGCACCCCCCAATGCCCCCCGGTATTTAGGAAGGTTCATGTTCATGTTTAGGACATTACTTACGACAACCGCACTGTTGTTCCTGTGTGGGCAAACCGCCTCTTCCCAATGCACACTCGTTTGCAAGAGCAGCATCACGGCGGTGCTGGACAATACCGGCTCCGCCACCATCTACCCCCCGATGCTGCTCCTCTCCTCCAACGGCTGCTCCAACAATTTCAACTTAACGGTAACGGACGAAAACGGCAACCAGTACGGCCAGACGCTGACCTCGGCGCTCTTCGGCCAGCAACTGGTGGCCACCCTGCTGCACCCCGCCAGCGGCAATTCCTGCAACGTGAACCTGACCCTGCTGGACAACCAGCCGCCCGTCATTGATTGCAGCAACGACACCTTGTTTATCTGGTGCAATGCCCCCCTCAGCGGCCTCGAAGCACCCACCGTGACCGACAACGTGAGCGCCTCAGCCGACATCGAACTGACTTCCAACGACATCGCCACTGACCTCAACTGCACTACCTCGGTGAACAACGTGCCTGTGACTGCCTACGTGCAGCGCACTTGGACCGCCACCGATGAGCAAGGCAACACCACGCAGTGCATCCAGCATGTTTTTATGAAAAAAGCGGTGCTGGCGAACGTGGAGTTCCCTAGGCACCGGGACGGAGTCCAGTTGCCAGCACTAGAATGTGGTGCCCAAGACCCGCTCAATTTCAGCATCACGGGCTACCCGATGATTGACAGCGTGTGGATGGACAACAGCCTCAGCTGCGACCT
>JALOMF010000446.1 GCA_025455635.1 Saprospiraceae bacterium
TCTACACCCAGCGCACCGCATAAACCTGCGGCAGGGTGCTTGAAACCAGCCCCCAGCTATCTCCCTGGTCTTCACTCACCCAGACATTTCCTGTGGTTGATCCCATGGCCAGTTTGTTGCCGCTTTCGGTCTGGGAAATAATGGCCAAGTTCCATTCCCCAGCTTGCAGCACCCTGGCCAAATTGCCCTCCAAGCCTGCTTGGTCTTGAAGCAGTTCCAGCTCGTTGTCGGAGCCTACCTGCTTGATATAAGCCTCGCTTCCGCCCCTCGTTGGGTTGAAGTTGAGTAGCTCAGTCGGCTGCAACAGCAAGTCCGCTTCGTTCAGCAGTTGAGCCGAAAGGGACAGTTGAGCCAGCAAGAATGCCGACAAAACCAACAGCCTTGAGCCAAACGGAGGGAGTTTCATGGTGGAGGATGAAAGGGTAAAAATCGCTTTGAAAAACAAGCTCGAAGGGGAAAAACATATTTTTCCCACTTCGAACCTACAAAAGTCTTAACCAGAAAGCTGATTTATTAATCCCTGTATCTTTCAGAAGGATTGGTTGATTGAAGGTTTGAAGGGTTGAACAAGCCAACTTGGCCCGTTCCAGTGCCTTCAATCCTTCAAATATTCAATCCTTAATTATTGGACTGAGTAACCGTAGCAGTGTTAGAGCTGCCGATTTGCTGAATGATATTGGTGTGTTCAGCACCTGTCTGAGCATTGATAGTACGGTTGTTGTCGCCTTCTTGACGGATAGAGCTGGAGTTCAAATCACCCTGCTGGATAAGGAGGATAGAGTTGGCATCGCCAATCTGGATAAGGCGTGGGTCGTTGGCGGCACCTGCGAAGTTGTTGTTGCCGTCTTGTAGGGCATTGATTTGGTTGCCGTTTCCTTCTACGGTTGCGTTCATGTTGTTCGACGCACCGTTTTGTGTAATGATGTTGATGTTGGCGTTGCCAACGATGCTCAACTTGCTAAACTGGTTTTCACCGTTTTGTGCTTGTGCAGTGTTGTTGTTGCTGCCGATGATGTCCACTTGTGACTCTTGGCTGCCAGTACCCAACTGCTGTTGGATAGACTGGTTGTTGTTGCCGAGGTGGAAAATGAGTGCTTTGCTGTCGTCGGACTGTAGGTCTTGGTTGGCTACGTTTCCGTTGCCTTCCTGAGAGATGGTAGCCCGGTTGTTGTTGGCACGGATGCTGGAAACGCCTTGGTTTGCAGCGCCCACTTGTTGAATGAAAATCAAGTTTTCGCTGCCAGATACTTGGTTTTCGGCAGCGTTTGAGCCACCATTTTGGCCCAAAGTCAGTTCATTGGCGCTGCCATTGTGGATGATGAGCGTCCGGTTTTGGGTGCCAACTTGTGTGATGTTGGATTTGTTGTTGTCGCCGACTTGCTCTAAGTTGTTGGAATTGGTTTGAGCGAAGATTGCGCCAGCGAAAACAGCACATGAGCACAGGAGAAAAACCTTTTTCATAGGGAGTTCAGTTTAAAAAATGAAAAGTTATATAGAAGCCCTGAAGTTCCATTTGGAGCTTCATACTTCAGGATTAATGATTCGTTCTTGTTTTTTTAACTTGAATAGTGTGAGGAAACCCAGTAGCCTGACGACATGGTATGATGTATCGCCAAGGTTGCAAACCCTAAATTTTTACTGGTGCTGTTCTGAGTGAGATTTTGTTGAACGGGGAAGAATATGCAGATTACTTTTATTTTTACAGCGATGCAAAGGTAAGCACAAGCTTGTCCGCCATCCAATAAGTGAAACCCGTATTTTGCAGTCCGTATTTATACTGACCTGCTTATTCAACGATGTTGTTATGTTGAAAAAATCCTTAGAAATTCCTTGTTTTTTGGCTGGAGACCTGACGCACCTCCGAGAAATTTTGCACCCAGCCAATGATGCCGTGAATACGATGTTCAGCCTCGCCCACGCCTTTCTGGAGTCAGGTGAAAAATCGCTACCGCACCGGTTGGTGAAGAGCACTGAGACCTATTTCATATTGAGCGGTCAGGGTGAAATCTGGGTGGATGGACAAGCCACGCCACTCGAAGTTGGCGATACTTTTTTTGTGGCGCCGAATGCCTTACAGTTCGTGAAGAACATGGGCAGCGAGCGCCTTAGCTTCCTCTGCATCGTCAGCCCGCCTTGGTCCGAGGAGGATGAAATCGTGTATGCCAGCGAACAAGAGTTTGTTTAAGCGACTGATTTTCAGTGCGTTGTAAATTCCTGCCAAGTCGAGGGAAGTCTTTAACTTTGCAGCTGCATGAAAATACTGCTTGTCACAAAGAAATTTCCGTACCCGCTCAAAGAAGGCGAGCCGATTGCCATCAACTATTTGGCAAGTTCGCTTGCTAGGCTTGGCTGCACCATAGATTTGTTGGTGCTGAATACCTCCAAGCATTTTTTTGACCCCAAGCATTTGCCTTCCGAAGCCAATTTTTACCATCAAATCCACAGTGTCCGGGTGGATAACCACATCACAATTTCAGGGGCAGCCAAGAGCCTTTTACTGGGCCGGTCCTACATCCTCGACCGTTTTTTTTCAAAAGCATTCGAGGCAAAGCTGGCTGACCTGCTCCAGCAAAACCAGTACGATGTGGTGCAAATGGAGACGATTTACCTTGCACATTACATTAAGGTGGTGAGGCAATATTTCAAGGGGCTGTTGGCCTTACGTGCCCACAACGTTGAGCATGAAATCTGGGAACGGGTCGCAGCCACCTCCAACCCGCTAAAAAAATGGTACCTCCAGCAACAAAACCGTTTCTTGAAAACCTTTGAAACCGGGAAATTGAACGATTTTGGCCTGCTGCTTGCCATCACTGGGCGTGACTTAGCAGCCTTCCGGCAATTGGGCTTCCGAAACACCGGCCTCGAAGTGCCAGTTGGAATCAACCTAGCCGATTACCCAATCCATGAAAAGCATTTAGCACCAGAAAAATCGGTTTGCTTCATCGGTGCGCTGGACTGGATGCCCAACCAACATGGCCTTAAATGGTTTATTGAACAGGTTTGGGCCGATTTGTCACCAAAATTCGGTAGTGCCATGCTCCATGTTGCTGGAAAAAACACGCCAGATTGGGTGTATCAATGGAAAGGGCCAAATACCCAGATTCATGGCGAAGTACCCGACGCCAAAGCTTTTATCAGCCAAAGCTCGGTCATGGTTGCCCCATTGTTTTCGGGCAGCGGCATCAAGATTAAAGTGTTGGAGGGCATGGCACTTGGAAAAACAGTAGTGACAACCTCCATCGGAGCTGAAGGGATTTCGGCACGGCACGGCCAACACCTGCTTATTGCCGATACAGCGGCCGATTTTCAAAAGCACTTGCAGTGGTGCTTCGAACGGCCATCTGAAGCTGCGCAAATTGGCTTGGCTGCAAGGGGTTTCATACAAGCACATTTCGACAATACTCAAATTGCTCAATCGGTGGTTATGGTTTATCAAAAAAACCTAAGTAGCTGATTTTCAAATTTTTATAAAAAATTCAATGAATGAAAAGACTAATAAAAATTTCCAGTTTCGCATGCCTGTTCCTGATGACAATTGCGCTAGGCTGCTCGAATGCCAATGCTGAAAAAGAGAACGCACTCAGGGACGAAGTTTTTGTGATTCACGACGAGGTCATGCCTCGGATGTCAGAAATCGTTACGATGAAGGGCAAATTGAAAGATTTTCAAATGGATTCAACGCTGTCCATTGAGGCAAATGCACTGACTGTCAGGCTGGAGAAGGCGGAGGAGGGCATGATGGATTGGATGAATAAATTCACGCAGGTGGAGAAGCTGAGGGAGTCGAAAAACCATGAAGAAATCATGGCTTACCTGGAGGCCGAAAAGCAACGAATCAGCAAGGTCAGCGATGACATGAACTCAAGTATCGAAGCTGCCGAAAGGTTTTTGGCTTCCGCCAAGGCTCAATGACTTTTCCAGAACTTGGTTGCTGGAAATTCCCGAACGCCCAAATCCGCCAGTTTTCGCTGTGATGCTTTGCCAGGAACTGAGCAGAATGAGCAAAACAAGACCAAACAAATCGAAACGCAACGACATTAGAAATTTGGAAAGCCTTAAATTTTTATTGAGTTAACAAAATATTGTTTTTCAATTCTTGTGCGAGCTAGGTTATTTGCCTACCTTTGCGCCTCTTT
>JALOMF010000447.1 GCA_025455635.1 Saprospiraceae bacterium
GATAAAATAGCCCGTATCTCCGACATCCTTGAACAGGTGGAGCGCCTGAACGAAATGGTGGACTTCCACAAAAGCAAATCCGGCTAGCCGAGCTTGATGCAGCAGTTCTTGGAGGAGATGGCGGGGCTGATGGCGGGGTTTAGGATTGAGGTGAAGGGGGTGATGGCGTGAATTATGGTGCTTTCAATTGGAAATGTAATACCAAATACAAACACACACGACTGATGACTGAACGGGAACTCCTACTTGCGAAAATTCGAGCGATGAACCAGTATCTATCCATGCTGACAAATGACAATTAGAGCGACGAAGAAATCGGATTGCCCAAGGGCGTTTCCCGAATTGGGGAAGTGGACAGGGTGCTCGACTTGATTTTGGAATACCGCAGAAAACTAAAAAATGCCTAAATTGCATCTCAAAATCGCAGCAAATGAAAAAGCAGACATATAAGCCCGCAGCACTCCGCAACTCCGTCGAAGGGTTTTTCAATACCGTGGATGACCTCCTCGAAAAAGGGAAGCTCACCCCTGCCGACCAAGACTGGCTGGAGAAGGAACTGGCGGAAATGGAGCTGAAGCTGAGGGCGTACAAACGGGGGAAGGTGGAGAAGGTGGGGGTGGCTTGATGGCCAAAGTTCGCTATTTCAATCTGTTGATTTTTCCTTTCTTTAAGCCGTCCAAAACTCCAGGAAGCCCGACGAATTATTTAAAGCCTAACCAATGGTATCAGAAGCCTTAACCATCCAGCCCACCGCCGTTGCCACCAAAACGGCACTTATCAACGGCCAAGCCTACGCCATCATTCCGGGGGAGACCATCCTCTCGTTCGTCCGCCGCTACAAGGGCAAGGACTATGTGCCCACGCTCTGCGATGCGCCCAATTTGGAGCCGTTTGGCTCTTGTCGGGTTTGCAGCGTGGAAGTAGGGATGAGGAATGAGGGAACAGGGATGAACGGGACGAGCAACGGTTCATCCCTCATCCCTCATCCCTCATCCCTCAGAACGGTCGCTTCGTGTCACACGCCGATACAAGAAGGCATGATGGTTTTCACTGAAACCGAAAGCATCCAGAAGCTGCGCAAGAACATCATCGAACTGGTGCTCACCGACCACCCGCTCGACTGCCTCACCTGCGAGGTGAACGGCAACTGCGAACTGCAGGACGTGGCCGCCCGTGTCGGCATCCGCAAAGTGCGCTACCCGGAAGGCAAGAACCACCTCGACCGGGAGGCAGATTATAGCCACCCGTACATGACCTCTGACCTTTCGAAGTGCATCATGTGCTACCGCTGCGTGCGGGCCTGCGATGAGGTGCAGGGCCAGCTCGTGCTCAGCGTGGCGGGCCGTGGCTTCGACAATAAAATCATCAAGGGGCTTGACCAGGACTTTTTCTCCTCCGATTGCGTCTCTTGTGGCGCTTGTTCGCAGGCTTGTCCCACGAGCGCCATCCACGATATTTACCAATCAAAAGCGGTGGTCGGTCAGGACAAGGTGCGCACCGTCTGCACCTACTGCGGCGTGGGCTGCAACCTGGAAGTGAGCGTGAAGAACGGCAATATCCTCAGCATCCAAGCGCCTTTCGACGCCGAGGTGAACGCTGGCCACACTTGCCTGAAAGGCCGCTACGCCTTCAAGTTCTACAACCACCCAGAGCGCCTGCAATACCCGATGATTCGAAAGAATGGGGTACTGGAACGGGTGACTTGGGACGAGGTGTACGACTACCTCGCCACCCGTTTGACCGAAATCAAAAACACCTACGGCGGCGACGCCGTGGCGGGCATCAGCAGCAGCCGCTGCACGAACGAGGAGAATTATTTGATGCAAAAATTGATTCGGGCCTGCTTCGGCACGAACAATATTGACGGCTGCGCAAGGGTCTGCCACTCACCTACTGCGCTCGGTATGCAGCGCACTTTCGGAACGGGCGCAGCGACGAACAGCATTTCTGATTTGAAATTTACGGAGTGCATCTTGGTTATCGGTGCAAATCCGATGGCAGGCCACCCCGTCACAGGCGCTAAAATCAAGCAGAAGGTGATGAAGGGCACGCCGCTCATCGTCATTGACCCCCGCCGCACACCGCTGGCAAAACTGGCGACCCACCACCTGCAACTCCGCCCCGGCACCAACGTCGCTGTGCTGAACATGATGCTCTACTACATCATCACGGACGGCCTGTTGGACAAGGACTTCGTGGCCAGCCGCACCGAGGGTTTCGAGGAGTTCAAGCAGGGCATTTTGGAGCTGAACATTGATGAATTGGAGGCCGTATCGGGCGTTCCAAGGGAACAGGCCCGTGCTGCCGCAACGACCTACGCCACCGCAAAAACGGCGATGGAATTCCACGGCCTCGGCGTCACAGAGCATTACCAGGGCACCTACGCCATCATGCTCATCGCCGACCTCGCGATGATAACCGGGAACGTTGGCAAACCCGGCTGCGGCGTGAACCCGCTGCGGGGCCAGAACAACGTGCAGGGCATGGCCGACATGGGCACGCAACCCTACCAAGGCGCTGGCTACTTGGACGTGACCGACCCGCAAGTCCATTCGCAATATGAAAAATTCTATGGGGCAAAAATGAGCGACAAGGTCGGCCTCACTATCCCCGAAATGTACGACGCCGCACTCGAAGGCAAGCTGAAGGCCCTTTGGGTCATGGGCGAGGATATGGCGCAGAGCGACCCTAACACGCACCACGTCAAGAAGGCGTTGAGTAATCTTGAATTGCTGGTAGTGCAGGAAATATTCATGACCGAGACCGCCAAATACGCCCACGTCGTGCTGCCGGGCGCTTCGTTTTTGGAAAAAGAAGGCACGTTCACCAACGGCGAGCGTCGCATCCAGCGGGTGCAGCGGGTGGTGCAGCCCATCGGCGAGACGAAGCCCGACGGCGTTATCCTTTCGGAAATGATGAACCGCCTCGGCTATCCGCAAGCGCCCTACACAGCGAAAGGAATGCTGGAGGAAATAAGCCAAATCGTGCCCTTCTTCGCTGGCGTGAAATGGGACGAACTCGGCAAGAACGGCAAGCAATGGCCCGTGAAACCGGACGGCACGGACACGCCAATGCTCCACATCGGCGAATTCAAACGGGGCAAGGGCAAGTTCGTTTTCAAGGATTTTGTGGAAACGGCGGAAATCCTCGACCACCAAGCCGACTATCCGTTCATCCTGACGACGAACCGGGTGTTGGAGCAGTACAATGTGGGCACGATGACCCGCCGCACGCCCAATGTGAAGATTTTCACGGAGGATGTGCTTTGGATAAACCCTGCCGATGCCAAGGCCAAGGGCATTGCTAACGGTGATTTCGTAAAAGTGGAAAGCCCCCGTGGCGAGTGCCGGGTGAAGGCGCTCGTGACGGAAGACGTGAAGCCGGGCATCCTCAGCACGACCTTCCACTTCCCGGAACTGGAGGTGAACAACGTGACCAGCGGCGTTACGGACGAGATAGCGCATTGCCCAGAGTATAAGGTGGTGAGTGTGCGGGTTGCGAAGTCATAAAGCAACCATTAATAATTCACCTGCGTTTTCAAAAAAAACAACAGAAATGACCATAGAAATTGCTGACAGCATCGCAAAAAGGGCAAAAATCACGAGCCAAGACATCTTGCTCCGAGTGGCCATTTTACTGTTTGCCGAAGAAAAAGTGACGCTCGGCCAAGCTGCCGAAATAGCAGGCTTGCCCCAGTTTTTGTTTCAAAAAGAATTGGGGAAAAGAAAAATCCCGATTCATTATGGCATGGAAGAGTATAAACAGGACTTAGAAACCATTGCCAAAATGCAGCTTGCATGATTGTCATTTCAGATACCTCCCCAATTTCCAACCTTGTCCAAATTGGTAGGCTGGATTTGTTGCAACAGCTATTTGGCAAAATCATCATTCCGCCCGCAGTTGACCATGAAGTAAGGCAGCTTGAACTATTTTCGATTAAAATAGCATCGTACACTTCTGCAAATTGGATTGAAATAATTTCACCAAAAGCAACTGAAAAAGTGAAGGAATTCATGGCAACATTGGACAGGGGAGAAAGTGAAGCAATCGTTGTCGCTTTGGAACAAAACGCTAATTATCTGCTGATTGACGAGCGGCTTGGCAATAAAACCGCTATT
>JALOMF010000023.1 GCA_025455635.1 Saprospiraceae bacterium
AAAAAACAAAAACAAACACCACAATATGAACATCCTCCTTTGTACCACCGAAGAACTCATGCTCACCACCTTCGAATTCCGCTTCCGCAAGAACGGCTGGAAGATGATGGTGGCCGAAAGCGCTAAACTGGCCATCGAAAAAACCCAGAAATTCTTGCCCGACATGGTCATCGTTGACCTTGACCTGCCCAATTTCGAGGGCTTGGACGTGGTGCAGTTCCTTCGGAAAGGCAACGACGAACTCCCCATCCTCACTTACGGAACCGTGGAGAACGAGAAACTTATCCTCGAATCGCAGCGCCTCGGTGCCGACGATTTCATCATCGCCCCCATCAAGCCCGATGAACTGACCATCCGCATACGTAGGCAGGCCATCAAGCGGAAAAACGCTTCAAAGTTCATTGCCGAAGGCAGCGAAGCTTGATTTTTCAGCATTGGTGGAATTAAGGAACTATTTTTGAATACCCTTCCAAAAAATTGACGGCCAACGATGAGCGCCAGATGTGTTTTTGATACGACCCAAAAACCGTCTGCCATCCACCGTCCACCGTCCACCGTCTTTAACATGAAAGGAATCATACTCGCCGGAGGCCTCGGCACACGACTTTACCCATTGACGCTCGTCGTGAGCAAGCAAATGATGCCCGTTTACGACAAACCAATGATTTACTACCCCTTGAGCACGCTCATGCAGGCGGGCATCAAGGACATCCTTATCATCTCCACGCCCTACGACCTGCCCAATTTCGAGAAGCTGCTCGGCAACGGCCACGACATCGGCTGCAACTTCGAGTATGTGCCGCAGTACGAGCCGAACGGCCTTGCGCAAGCCTTCGTCTTGGGCGAAAAATTCATCAACGGCGAGCCTGCTGCGCTGATTTTAGGTGACAATATCTTCTACGGCGCAGGCATGGCCGAGCTGATGCAGGCCAGCGCCAACCCCGATGGCGGCGTCATTTTCGCCTACCAAGTGGCCGACCCAGAGCGGTATGGCGTGGTGGAATTCGATGACAATTTCAAGGCGATTTCCATTGAAGAAAAACCTGCGAAGCCTAAGTCAAATTACGCCGTTCCCGGTTTGTATTTCTATGATAATCAGATAGTTGACATCTGCAAAAACCTGAAACCCAGCCCACGGGGCGAGTACGAAATCACGGACGTGAACCGCATTTACCTCGAAATGGGCAAGCTCAGCGTGGGCGTTTTGGGCCGTGGCGTTGCTTGGTTGGATACAGGAACCCACGCCTCCCTGCTGCAAGCGGGCCAGTTCATCCAGGTCATCGAAGAGCGGCAGGGCTTGAAGATTGGCTGCATCGAGGAAGTGGCTTGGGAAATGGGCTTTATTGACGATGCGCAGTTGGAGCGGCTCGGCCACAAGTTCATCAAAAGCGGCTACGGCGAGTACTTGCTGCGGCTGTTGAAATAAGCGGGAGTGCGGCAGTTGGGTTGTGATTTGCCAATGACCGGCAACCCAACTGCCACCCAAGCTCCGGAGGTTCTGCGTTTCTTCGGCTCGATTTTTGCTGGTTTTATGGTCTAGTCTCACGGCAAAAATTCAACACTGAGCCGAAAACAAAAAACAATGAACTATGAAAAACACCTGCTTTGCCGCCCGGTAAAAGCATTTTCAATCCTGATTTTTTGCGCCAGCTGTTTCGCTGCCTGCGGCGGCGACCTGCCCGATGTGCCCGACGAGCAGTCATTTTCCAAGGAAAAACTAGAGACGCTCGGCACTTTGCTCCGCAATGAGCTACTCGACCAGCACGGGTTCCTGCCCGACCTGCCGCCCTACGATACTTCTGTTTATTGGTACGTGCAGACCCTCTACGACCAAGCTACCCGCACCATCCACCTCGACAAGCACTCGCCGACCAACGACCGCTGGAACCAGCAGCGCCAGTGGCAGGTGTTTGTCATCAAAGACGATGCTGCGAAACTGGCCTTCACGCTGCCCGGCGGCGATTTTTTCATCACGACCGCCATGCTCCGCAGTTTCAAAAAAGACTACGAACTCTACGCCCTGCTCTCCTTCGAGGCCAAGCTGATGAGCGATGGGCACTTGATGAAGGAGTTGGTCAGAAGGTATAATTCCCTGACTATCAATGGATTGATTGAATCAAAAGGCGAGCAATCGGCGCTCACTGCTGAAGAGCTTGCGCAAGTTTTGCCGAGCATTGCCTACGATGCCGAGACCGTGGAAACCATTGACGAAGCAGGCGTTGACAATACTTGCGGCACCTCCATCCTCGACCCGATGGGCCTGCTGCCCTTCCTCGATGCCCCTGAAAACCAGGAAGCCAAGTGGCTGCTGACCCGACCATCCTACACAGGCCGAGCCAACGAACTTCCCGGCATGGTGGATGATTTCTGCAACAATTCGCAGCAAGGCGGCGAGAACTACCGGCGGTTTGTGCTGAATCAGCTAGACTAAAATCAGGGATGAGGAGTTAGGGATGAGGGATGAACTCGTCACGATTCATCCCTCATCCCTAACTCCTCATCCCTGAATCGGTTCCCAGCCCGAAAAGCGCAAAATCGTACTTCACGGGGTCTTCCGGGTCAAATTCCCGGAGCCGTTCGGTCAGTTCCAGCACGGCCAGCCAGTCGGTCTGAGGGCGGGTGAGCAGGCCGAGGCGGCGGGCGTGGCGCTCCACGTGCACATCGAGCGGCACGAGCAGTTGGCTGGGCCTGATGTTTTTCCAAAGGCCAAAATCCACGCCCTGCGAGTCATGCCTGACCATCCAGCGGAGGAACATGTTGAGGCGCTTGCAAGTGCTCTTGGTGGCGGGAGAGGGGACGTGCTTCTGCGTGCGCTGCGGCGCCACGGGCAGGGAGAAGAACAGCTCCCGAAAACCCCGCAGCCCTTGCTCGACATGGGCATCTTCGCTGCCCATTTTTTTCAAAAAAGCCTCCTCCAGCGATGCGTGGTGCTGGTAAAACCATTGGAAAAACGCCAAAAAATACAGGGTGTCGGTGGCCTGAAAAGTGCGGTGTACGAAGCCAAGGAAGCGCTTTCGGTCGGTCTCTTGGTGGTGGATGATAAAATCGTGGGGGGCATTGTCCATCAGGCCGAAAAGTTCGTTGGCCTTGTTGATGATGGTCTTGCGCTGCCCCCAAGCCAGCATCGCCGTCCAGAACGCCGTGATTTCGATGTCCTGTTTTTTGGTGAAACGGTGCGGGATGCCAATGGGGTCGTCCTCGACGAATCGGGGTCGGTTGTAGCGCTCCACGCATTCGTCCAGGAAGGTTTTCAGTTCGGTATTGTTCATTTTTGTGAAATAGTCAGCCCAGCGTCCATTTTTAGAAAATGGGATGGGGTGTGAATGGAAAAAAAATAGAACTTTGCGAAGTCTGAAAAGCTAAAGCCGCAAGCAAACATGACTGCAACACTCACATACACCCTCGTTTTGGCCGCCATTTACTTTGGCGTGAAGGCCATTGAGTACATCGAGCACCAGGAGCGTTGATGAATCGCCACTGGCTTACCCCTTTGCAGGACGCTTGTAAAGCTTGAAATTGCCCAGTCCCAGCCGCTGGAAAAAATGGCTGAAAGACACCCGCAGCACCCCCATCCCGTACTTAGCACTCCGTCTGAAATTAATGGAAGAAGCCTCCTCGAAATACTTCGTGGGGCAAGTGACCTCGGCAATATCGAAGCCAGCAAAGACGATTTGCGACAGCATTTCATTGTCAAAAACAAAATCGTCGGAGTTCGCCTCGAAATTGATGCCGAGCAGCACCTCCCTGCTGAAGGCCCGGTAGCCCGTGTGGTATTCCGAGAGCTTGTAGCTGATGAGCAGGTTCTGCGAGAAGGTCAGGAAGCGGTTGAAAACGTATTTGTACAGCGGCATACCGCCCCGGAGCGCCCCCTTGCCGAGTATCCGGCTGCCGAGCACCACCGGGTACAGCCCTTCGCCGATGATGTTCACGAAGGACGGGATGAGCAGCGGCGTGTACTGGTAGTCGGGGTGGAGCATGATGACGATGTCGCCGCCGAGTTCCAGCGCCTTTCGGTACAGCGACTTCTGGTTGCCGCCGTAGCCCTTGTTTTTTTCATGCTCGATGACATGCTGGATGCCCAGTTTCTTGGCCAAGGCCACGGTGTTGTCACGGCTGGCATCGTCGCAGAGAATGACCTCGTCCACCAAGGGGAACGGGATTTCGGCGTAGGTTTTTTCGAGTGTCAAGGCGGCGTTGTAGGCCGGAAGCACGACGATGACCTTTTTTCCTTTGTACATTTGCGCTGTTTTTTGCTAAAAAAAGTGCGCAAAGATAGCAACACCTCGGCAAGAAACCCTTTTGGTGGCGCGCTTTGAAACGAATACCCAAATTAGATTATAGTACCCATGAAAAAATTGACGTTCACTTTTACATTGCTCTTCACGCTGTTTTTTGCTTCGCAAACGCTGGCGCAAACCATTTTCGTTGCGCCAAACGCCACGGGTTCGGGCAGCTCCTGGGCCAATGCCACGGGCAACCTCCGTGCCGCCCTCGAAAACGCTAGCCCCGGCACCCAAATCTGGTTAAAAGAAGGCACTTACCGCCCCACCACTTGCACCAACTGCGTCTTCAACGACCGCAACCAGTATTTTCAAATAAAAAACGGCGTCAAGCTCTACGGCGGGTTCGGCGGCTTCGAGACCGACATCAGCCAGCGCAACGTGACGGCGCACCCTACCATCCTCAGCGGCGACATCAATTCGGATGGCACCCTGGCGGGCAATTCCTTCACCGTCATTTTTACCCAAAACGTGAGCAGCCTGACGGTCGTGGACGGTTTCACCATCACGGGCGGCAACGCCGACCAAGGCGGCGCTGGCCTCGGCACCCCGCAGTCGAGCGGTGGCGGCTGGTTCAACCTTGGCTCCACGGCAGGCGCCAGCTCGCACCCGACCATTTCCAATTGCATTTTCACGGGCAATTTCGCTTGGGGCTACGGCGCAGCCATGTACAACGACGGCAGCTTCGGGGGGGCATGCAGCCCTGTTTTCACCAACTGCCTCTTCATCAACAACACCGCACGTGACAGCGGCGGCGGCCTCTACAACACGGGCAGCTTCGATGGGAACTGCAACCCAGTGTTCAACAACTGCCAGTTCGTCAACAACAAATCGGAGCTGGGCGACGGCGGCGGCATGTTCAACATGGGGCAGGGCGGCAATTGCAGCCCCATGCTCACCAACTGCCGATTCGAGCGGGACACGGCCTTCGACGAGGGCGGCGGCATGGTCAACTTCGGCAAGGACGGCATCGCCAGCCCCACCCTCAACCATTGTTTTTTTGAAAAAAACGCAGCCGAACTCGGCGGCGGCGTCTATAACGACGGCACGACCACGGGATACTCAGGCCCGACTTTCAACAACTGCCATTTCACCCAAAACCACTCCGACAACGACGGGGCGGCCATGTACAATTCCGGCTACCAAGGCACCTGCATCCCCACGCTGATGAGCTGTTTGTTTGAAAACAATTTCGCAGGATTTGCCGGAGGCGCCATGTTCAACAACGGCAACGAGGGCGTCAGCAGCCCCATCGTCCGCAACTGCCGCTTCGTGTCCAACCACACCGACACCTACGGCGGGGCCATCTACAATTTTGGCAAGGGCAACCTCGCCTCCCAAGTGCCCGGCAATGCCAGTCCAGAACTGACCAACTGCCTTTTTTACAACAACATGGCCTACTCCGCTGGAGCCGTTTACAACCTCGGCGCCGAGCTTGGCAACGCCAATGCCATGATTACCAATTGCACGTTTTATGGCAACCACGCCAATATCGGCGGGGCGATTTACTGCAACGCAGGCGAGAACGGCACGGGCGTCAGCAGCCCGATGGTGCGCAACTGCATTTTTTGGGGCAATGAGGCAGCGCAGGAAGGCGACGTGTTCCGCATCATCTGGGGCACCCCGACCATCAGCCACTCGCTGGTGGACAAGGCCGATTGCAACGACCTTTACAACGGAAATGGTGGCATCGTGAACTGTGCGGGCGGCATGGTCTTCAACCAAGACCCGCTCTTTGCCAGCACAGCCAGCGGCAATTTCCACCTCAACAGCGGCTCGCCTGCCATTGACGATGGCGACAACCCGGCCATCATGCAGACGGGCGTCGGCATTGACCTTGACAGCTTGCCCCGCATCCACAACAGCACCGTGGACATGGGCGTGTACGAGTTCGGCTCGGCGGTCGGCAACTCCCCTGTTTTTACCCAAAACCCACAGCCCCAGGCGGTGTGCGAGGGTGGGGCTGTGACCTTCAGCGTGAGCGTGAGCGGCTTACAACCCGTTGGTTATCAATGGTATAAAAACGGGACAGCCATCAGTGGCGCTACCCAAAACCCCTACACGATTCCTGCCGCTTCGCAATCACATGAAGGCAGCTACACTTGTGTGGTGAGCAACAATGCGGGCACTGCGACCAGCCAGCCAGCCCTGTTGGAGGTAAATGCGCCAGCCGTCGTGGGCGTTTTGGTTGCCGCTTCGCAAACGGAGGTGTGCCAGGGCGAGACCATCACCGTTTCGGCCACGCCAAACAATGGCGGGAACGCCCCGGTTTTCCAGTGGTTTTTGAATGGAAATGCCTTCGGGGGCAGCGTCCAGTCGTTCACCATCAGCCAGTTGCAGGATGGCGACGTGTTCAACTGCCAGGTGACATCTTCCGAAACTTGTGTCCAAAATCAAGTGGCAAGTTCAAATTCTGTTTCGATAAATGTGGAAACCCTGCTCACGGCGTCTCTTAGCATCGCTGCTGATGCAGGGCCGGTTTGCGAAGGCAGTCCGGTCGCCCTCACTGCTACCCCCATCAACGGCGGCAATTCTCCCTCATATTTATGGACGCTGGACGGTGTGGTGGTTGGTGCAAATGCGCCAACCCTCCTCATCAATTCGCCGCAAGATGGCAACGATGTGCAGTGTACGATGACTTCCTCGAAGAACTGCGTCGTGCAAAACCCCGTGGCCTCGAACGTGGTCGAACTGGCAGTGGTTGAAAACTTGGTGACAGCAGTGGCGATAGTGCCATCGTTCGATTCGACGATTTGTGTGGGCCAAACGGTCAGCTTCACAGCCACTGCCACGAACGGCGGCGCTTCGCCCAGCTACGAGTGGCTGGTGAGCGGGCAGGCAGCGGGCAACGGCGGCGCTACGTTTACCACCAGTCAGTTGAACGACGGCGATGTAGTGGTTTGCTACCTGACCTCGTCGGAAGCCTGCGTGGAAACCAACCCGGTTTTGTCAAATGTCGTGACGGCTTCGGTGGATGAATGCGTGGCTACCGAGCAGCGGGTTAACGAGAATTTTGGGGTCAGCATAGCCCCAAATCCCAGCAATGGGAAAATTTTTGTTGAAATTTTGAGGCCAACAACTAACTTTGTACTTCAAATCGTGAACACCCAAGGTCAACTTGCGTTCAGATCACTAGAGAATCACACCAATGTCCCCTTCAAGCAGGAACTTGATTTAAGCGACTTACCAAAAGGGGTTTATTTTTTACAAATTATATCCGGTACGCAGCGCGGCGTGCAAAAACTGGTTTTACACTGACGGCTGGTATGCCACAAGATTGGCTGCACTTAGGATAGGCTTTTTGCATCAATGCACCGCATTGCTTGACGACGACTATCTGGCCATCAGCTACAAATCTGCAAACTTATCTTTGCTAAACTTGCGCTTTTGCACTGATTACCAGTACATTGCGAAGAGAAGAAAGGATTTTTATAGCCCCAAAAAGCTATTTGAACCGGAACCGATTTTTTAACAGTATCCCCCCTTGAGCATAGTTTCCAGTTTTTGTTTGGAAATGGCTTTTGGGTAAAATGAACATTGCCTTGAAAACAAAATTACAACTTCTGATTCCCGTGCTTGTGTTTGGGAGCATATCCCTGTTTGCGCAAGACATCCACTTCAGCCAATTCTACAATGCCCCCCTCACGATGAACCCGGCACTGACGGGCATCTCCAAGGGCGACATCAGGCTGACCAGCCTCTACCGCAGCCAATGGAACGCTGCCAATTCTCCGTTCAAGACCTTCGCCGTTTCCGCTGAAAAGAAGTTTTACAACATCAACCACGACAAATGGTGGTTCAGTGCGGGTATGGACCTGCTCCACGACCAAGCTGGCGACGGCAACCTCTCCAACAACCACGTAGTGCTCACAGGCTCCTACACCCGCATGTTGGACAAAAACAGCTTCCTATCGGCGGGCGCTGCGGTCGGCCTAGGCCAGCGGGGCCTCGATTTCGGGGAGTTCACCTTCGACAATTTTTGGAACGGCGACGTGGTGGACTACAACCGGCCCACAGGCGAGAACTTCGACCGTACCAGCTTCGTGTACCCCGACTTGAGCGCTGGCGTGAACATGCGCAGGCAGTGGCCCCGCAGCCGCAGCAAGTTGGACGTAGGCTTGGCGGTCTTCCACGCCAACCAGCCGAGGCAGCGCTTTTACGAAGGAGACGACAGCAGGCTGGCCAACCGGGGCAGCCTCTTCGTGGCCCCGGTTTTCCAGCTCAGGCCCGATGGCGACATTGTCGGCGCAGCTACCTTGCAGTTGCAAGGCCCATATTTGGAGTCGCTGGTGAACGTGGGCTACCGCCACTACCTCAGTACCCAGCGCTCGAAGGAAATCGCCGTGCAACTGGGCTTCGGCTTCCGTTTCAACAGCATCGGCGATGCCTTCATGCCAGCCTTGGAGGTACACTACCACGACCTGATGGTGGGCTTCAGCTGGGACATGAACGTGTCGGAGTTCAAGACGGCCACCAACCGCAACGGCGGCCCCGAAATCGCTATCCGGTACATCATCCACAAGGTTTATCCACTGCGGGCTTTTAAGGCTTGCCCACTTATATAAAATAGGGGGTGAGCGGGGGAGAAATGCGAGCTGTGTGCTTGCCTGCCCCCATCACTTGCCCGCTATGGCTCAGGTAAATAACCAAAAATTGAAAAAAAGCAAATGAGGCATATAATTCCCCTCTTCCTAATCATAACCTGCTTCGCAAACCTAGCGACGGGGCAAACCTTCAAGCAGTACGTGAAGGCCGCCGACGAAGAGTTCAAGAACCTGAACTATTACTCGGCCATGAAGCACTACCAAGAGGCCATGCTCATCGAGGGCGAGCTGACCGAGGTGATGTACAAGTACGCCGAGTCAGCCCGCTTGTTCGAGTCCTACACCTTTGCCGACACGGCCTACACGAAGGTCATCGCTGCCGACACGTCGGGCAAGTACCCGCTGGCCAAGTTCTGGCTGGCCTCCGTGATGAAAAAGCAGGGCAAGTACGAGCAGTCGCAGCAGTTTTTCCAGCAGTTCGCCGATGAACGGGGCGCTGCATTTCCCGAGTACCAAGCCATTGCGAAGCAAGAAATCGAGGCGCTGAACTGGGCCATTGATGCCATCAAAAACCCGGACGGCAATGTGGAAGTTGTGCGCCTCGGCAACGACATCAACACGGCTTGGTCAGAGTTTGCTCCGCAAATGAAGGGCAGCGACCTCTACTATTCCTCCCTCAGCGAGCAGCGGGCGTTCAAGAAAGGCGAAGCTCCTCGCCAGTATGCCATTGAGATGGTGGCCAAAAATGCAGTAGGCAAAGGCAAAAAACTCAAGTTCAACGACGAGGCCCGCCACACCGCACACGCCGATTTTACGAAGAAAGACGACCGCATCTACTACTGCCTGTGTGACTACGTAGATTTGAAGACGGAGGTGCGCTGCGAGATTTGGACACGCACCGTGGGCGACAACGGCGAGTTTGGCCCGGCCAAAAAACTGCCTTCCAGCATCAATATCCCCGGCCATACGGCCACCGACCCGCAAGTGACTTTCGATGAATTGACGGGCAATGAATGGCTGTTCTACGTATCCGACAGGCCCGGCGGGCTGGGCAAGCTCGACATCTGGTCGGTGAAAATCACGGGTGACTCGACCTACTCCGACCCCGTGAACGAAACGGCCCTGAACACCACTGCCAACGACGTGACCCCGTTTTACCACCCGCAGAGCAAGACGATGTACTTCGCAACGGACGGGCGGCAGGGCTTCGGCGGCTACGACCTCTACCAAGCCAACCGCAAGGACAGCAGCTGGGTGGACTTCGAGCACCTGCCTGCGCCTTACAACAGCAGCTACAACGATACCCACTTCTGGATGAACGACACCCGCACGAAGGGCTATTTTTCGTCGAGCAGGTTGGGCAGCTTGGTGCTGGAACCGGAGTTCGAGGCTTGTTGCAACGACCTCTACGCCTTCACCATCCAAGTGATGGATTTGAACGTGCTGACATTCAACAAAAAGAACAGCGAGCCGCTGGCTGGCGTCAAGCTCCAGTTGTTTGAAATAGGGAAAGAAGGCGAAATACTGCTGACGGAGGTATCGAAACCCGACGCCAACGACTACAGTTTTGAGCTGAAAAAAGGCACGAAATACGTGGTGCTGGCCACGAGGCCGGGCTTCTTGCCAATGAAGGAGGAGATTGACCTGACGAAGCTCAAAAACAACAACGAGCGCAATATCGAGCGCAAGATTTACCTCGTGCCGGAGAAAGTGGACCTCCACGTTACCAGTTTCAACAAAAAAAGTGGCAACCCGCTCAAGGGCGTGGAAGTACGGCTCGTGGTGGACGGCCAAGAGGTGGATTTCAAAAAGAACGAGGCGGGCAACGACGTGGACTTTGTGCTCGACCGGGGCAGGAACTACCAGCTCATCGGCTCAAAAGTGGCCTATTTCTCGGACACACTGAACATAGACCTGACCACGGACATCACTACTTCGGAACTGTTCAAAAAACTAAACCTGAAGCCCAAGGAAATTGAGGACTTCCCGCCGTTGGTCATCTACTTCGACAACGACCAGCCCAACCCCCGCACCCGCAAGACGACCACCGAGTTCAGCTACAAAGATACTTGGGAGAAGTACATGGCCCGCAAGGACACCTTCACCAAGGAATACGTGACTGAACTGGCGGGCTTCGACAGCCTGACATCTGCCCGCAGGATGGATGCCTTCTTTGAGCGGGAGGTGAACAACGGCTACCTGAGCTTGGAGGTTTTCAGCGAAAACATCCTCGAAATCATGGGCGATGGCGGCTTCAAGGTTGAGCTGATTATCCAAGGCTTCACCAGCCCACGGGCCAGTGAGGACTATAATTTCGACCTCTCGCAACGCCGCTCCGATTGCCTGAAAAACCATTTCGAGACCTGGAACGGCGGTGCATTGAAACCATTTGTTGACAACGGAATGCTGACCATGCAAGTGGTGGGCTACGGCGAGAAGCTCTCCCCGCAGTTCATCAGCGACAAACTCGACGACGAGCGGGGCAGCATTTATTCTGTGGTGGCTTCGTTTGAGCGAAAAGTGGCCATCATCGGCGCACGCCGGGTAGCAGAGAATTGAGAGGGCGACGGGGTGAGAGAGGTGAGAGGGTGATAGGCCCTACGCCCACATCTTTCACGCGCTTACAGCCTCAAAAGAAAAAGTCCATGAAAAATCCAAAACATATCATGCGCAAGCTTCTGTATTCCTCCCTTTTTGCAGTTGCGTTTGCCTTCGCAAACCCGCTGTTTGCCACGCACATCGTCGGTGGCGAGCTGGGCTACAAATACCTCGGCAACGACACCTTCCTCATCACCTTGGATTTGTACCGGGATTATTGTGGTGAAAATGCGGCCGCACTTGACCTGTACTCCTTCATTGACATTTTCAGGGACAACGGGCAGCAGTGGCCTGGTATCCCGAAGGAGGCCAAAAGCCTGAAGTTCATCAGCAAGGACACCGTGCCGAACAATATTGCGGGCGACCCCTGCCTTTTTGTGCCAAACGACGTGTGCATCGAGCATTCAAGGTGGGAAGGCAAGGTGCGCATCGTGGGGTCAGGTGGCTTTTACATCGTTTACCAGCGGTGCTGCCGCAATGCGAACATCGTCAATATCTTGGCTCCCGATGATGTCGGTACGACCTACTGGCTTTATGTCTCGCCCTTGGCAAGGTCGTTGAACAACAACAGCCCCGAATTCGGCTTTTATCCCCCGGTTTACGTCTGTGTTAACTACCCAATAGCGCACCCACATGCCGGTACCGATGTGGACGGCGACGATTTGGTGTACAAACTTTACACGCCATACCTCGGCGCTTACCCAGACAGCAGCCAGCCACAGCCTTTCCCCGCACCCGCTGGGGTGGGCAATATCCTGCCGCCACCCTTCGATACCGTAGTTTGGAACAGCCCCAACTTCAGCCTCTCGCAAGTGCTGGGGCCAAGTCCCGACCCGCTGCGTTTCGACCCGGTAACGGGCTTGATAACGGGGTTTCCCCAAATTCAAGGCCGCTTCGTCATTGGGCTTTTGGTGGAAGAATACCGCAATGGTCAATTGTTGTCGGTCGTGCGGAGGGACTTCCAATACGATGTGGGCCAATGCGCCGAGCTGGATGTGCAGATAGAAGCGCCCGACGCCCAGTGCGACGACCTGACCGTGCATTTTGAAAACTTCACCGACGTTGCTCAAAATTTCATCTGGTACTTCGACTGGCCGAACCCGACGCCATTCTCGACCCAAAAAGAGCCGACTTTTACCTTCCCCGATACGGGAACTTACGTCGTGGCGCTCGTGGCCGAACCCGTGGGGGCCTGTGTGGACACGGCTTTTCACACGATTTACCTGCAAAACAACTCGCTCACTCCTGATTTCTCTTGGCAAACTTACGACTGCACCAGCCAATCGGTGCTGGTGCTGACCGACCTCAGCACCGACCCAGTTTCACCCGTGGATACTTGGGCATGGACGGTAGTGTACGGCAGCACGACCCTGACCTCTAACCTGCAAAACCCCGTTTTCCAAATTCCCAACACGGCCTCCGGCACTATCACGCTCACGGCCAGTTCGGTGAACGGCTGCGAGCAAACCAAAACGGTCAGTTTCGCCGCAGGCGGCAATAACCCCACCGATGATATTGACCCGATTGCGCCGTTTTGCCTCGGAAGCCCCGTGAGCCTGAACCCCACGGGGGCAGTGCCGGGCTTCACCTACCAGTGGTCGGCACCTGTACCGCCCGCCCAGCAGACCTTGGCAAACCCAACGGTGATGCTGACGCAAAACACGACTTTCACCGTCACCATCACGGGCTTCGGGGGGCTTTGCCAGTCCACGGTGCAGGTCTTGGCGCAGGTCTTTCAGCCTGTGCAACTGGCCTTTTCACCCGACACCGACTGTGACGCCACGATTGTCCACTTCGTAAACCAGAGCCAGAACGCCCCATCGGGCTTCGTCTGGAACTTTGGCGACCCTAGCACCAATGCCGATGTGTCCATGGAGGCGAACCCAACGTGGGACTACCCGGCCTTCGGTTCCTACACGGTCACGCTGATGACGGCCCCGAACGCCGTTTGCAAGGACACCATCCAGCAGTCCATTTTATTGGAGCAAAAAACGCTTGAAGCAGCCTTCAGCTTTGGCTACACAGGTTGCGAAGAGGGCGGTGTTTCCGTGCAGTTTTTCGATGAAACGGAGAACAGCGAGGACGACACCAACGGCTGGCTTTGGACGTTCAGCGGCGCCTACACAGGCACTTCCACGCAGATGAACCCCTCGGTAATGGTATCGCAGGAGGGCTGGCTTTACGTGACTTTTCAGGCCACGACCAGCGAGGGCTGCACCGACGCCACGGCCCTGGATTCGCTCTGGATTGACCTGACCGAGCTGCCGAACCTCGACCCGGGTGGCACGACCGTGCAAGCCTGCCTCAACGGTGGCGCTACGCTCAACCCTGGCGGCGATACGACCTATATTTATGCTTGGTCGCCGAGCACGGGCCTGAGCTGTGCCAACTGCCCAAGCCCCCTCGCAAACCCCTCGCAATCAACGGTTTATACGGTTTTGATACAAAACCCGAACGGTGCCGACACTTGTGCCATCACCCGCCAAGTGAACGTGACCGTGCCCACGAACGTGAACCTCGTGTCCAGCGCCGATGTGGAGTCTTGCAACGATTCCACCACGATTTTCACCTCGGTGGGGCTGCTGCCCGTCACGTTTGCATGGTTCAACGACAGCGGTGCCCAAGTGGCGGGCAACGTGCCGACGCTCACCGTCCCGATTTCGGGCTACGCTTACTACGTGGTGAGGGCCACCGACCCGCTCGGCTGCCATTACTACGATACGACCAATGTGGTGGGCGGGCCAGTGAACATCGAGGCTGTCGGCGACCAAATCAAGTGTTCCGACGAGCCGTTAACTATCTTCGCCACCAACCTTGACCAAAACGATACGCTGGCCTGGCAATGGGCAGCCGACCCGATTTTCAATGGCCCGACCAATTTGCCGAACCCCACGGTGTCCAACCTGCCCGGCGACCGCTGGCTGTACGTGACGGCCACCAACCAGTTTGGCTGCTCCGCAACGGACAGCGTTTACGTGGCGGTGGTGGATACTTCGAACATGCTCGGCTTCGAGTTCGTGGCCGCTTGCAACGGCAGCACTGTCCAGTTCGTGAACACCAGCACCAACGCCTTCAATTTCTCTTGGAATTTTGGCGACCCGACGGCCACTGACGATATTTCATTCGCCGACAACCCCGTTTACAACTACCCCGGCCCCGGCACTTACCCCGTGCGCCTCACGATGGATTTCGACCTTGCCTGCGTGGATACTTTGCAGCAAAATGTCGTGATTGAGTCCACCCAGTTTATACCTGATTTCACCTTCGAGTATGTGGCTTGCGAGACCGACAGCGTGGATGTGCAGTTCCATGACGCCACCACGATTTTGCAGGTCGG
>JALOMF010000448.1 GCA_025455635.1 Saprospiraceae bacterium
CACTGCTTTGTCTGCTATCAAAAAAGAAGCCTCATTGTTGATGTAAATGTAGGTTCGTAACTCGTTGATAATCAGTAAGCGACTTTCTAATTTGTTGATTATCAGGGTTTTATGAACAGTTTGTATTATCTTGCTGATTTTGAACAACTTACGTTTTTTGAACAAGAGACTTTTGTGTTTTTGAAAAAAAACTCGAAAAAAGATGTGAAATCGCAAGGCAGGTTTGATGGAATTTCATCACCTTTGCGTCTCTCCAATCAGAGAAGCGAAACGATGCTTACGACAACGGATTAGTTAGTTCTTTTCATACCCAGGGCATTCAACTCGGAGTCACTTCCTAATTTACTGATACTATTATTACCCGAAAAGGACGGGAAAAAACCTTATTTTTTAACTGCCAATATTACTTGGAGAATGGTAAAGGATTGCGTAACAGTTTGGGATAGCTGCCTGCATGTCATTCGAAGGAATGTCAACGGGCAAAGTTTCAAGACTTGGTTTGAGCCTATACGGCCAATCAGGCTTGAAAACAATGCACTTACTATACAAGTGCCAAACAAGTTTTTTTATGAATGGCTAGAGGAGCACTATGTTTCACTGTTGAAAATGTCCATCCGCAAGGAACTCGGCGACAAGGGGCGTTTGGAATACCAAATCCTTTCCACCAACCTGCGTCAGCAGCGGAACGAAGATTCAACGGCCAAACCTGAAACAACAAGCTCAGTAAGAAGCAATGGTACTGCAGTGGGTGTAAACCCAGGCAGTTTGGACACGACAAGCATCAAAAACCCATTCGTAATTCCAGGTATCAAGAAGTTGAAAATTGAGTCGCAACTCAATCCCAACTATACATTTGGAACTTTCATCGAAGGCGACTGCAACCGTTTGGCTAGGTCAGCCGGGCATGCCGTGGCAAAAAAGCCCGGCGGTACGGCGTTCAACCCACTCGTGATTTTTGGCGATGTGGGGCTTGGGAAAACCCACCTTGCCCATGCCGTAGGCAACGAAGTGCTGAAGATTCACGAGAACAAGTCAGTGCTGTACGTTTCTTCCGAAAAATTTACCGGCCAAATCATTGATTCCATCAAGAACAATGCGGTGAACGATTTCGTCAACTTCTATCAAATGGTAGATGTGCTCATCGTTGACGACATCCAGTTTTTGGCAAACAAACAGAAGACCCAAGAGATTTTCTTCCATATTTTCAACCAGCTTCATCAGGGTGGCAAGCAAATAATCCTGACCTCTGACCGCCCTCCTAAAGACCTTGATGGCATGGAGGAACGGCTCATCTCCCGCTTCAAATGGGGACTCTCTGCCGACCTTCAAGTGCCGGATTTTGAGACCCGTGTAGCCATCCTTGAGTCAAAAATGAACCGGGAAGGCGTGGAACTGCCCAACAGCGTGGTCGAGTTCATTTGCTACCACATCCAGAATAACATCCGGGAGCTGGAAGGCGTATTGGTTTCCGTCATAGCTCAGTCTTCGCTCAACCGCCGTGAAATTGACGTTGACCTAGCTAAAGAAGTGGTGAAAAATTTTGTCACCCAAATCAACAAGGAAATCACGTTGGAATTCATCAAAAACTTGGTGGCAGACCATTTTGACCTGCCCGTTGAGAAGCTTGGTGGCAAAACCCGCAAGCGCCAAATCGTCATCGCACGACAACTATCCATGTACCTCGCAAAAAATCTCACGGACAAGTCACTAAAAAATATTGGTGAAATGTTTGGTGGCCGTGACCACAGTACCGTCATTTATTCTATCAAAACGGTTCAAGACTTGATGGAAACAGACCTCGTTTTCAAAGACACCGTATCAGAATTGGAGAAAAAAATAAGGCTGACGCTGAACGAAAAATAATTGGCAGTGGTTTTGCCTAAGCCTTCACAAAAAAATAAAAAAATAGCATGTGTGAAGTTTGGATTTTTGAAAACGAAATCTACCTTTGCACCCGCTTCGGCAAAAGAGCCTGGTGAGATGGGTGAGTGGCTGAAACCAACAGTTTGCTAAACTGTCGTACTGGGAAACTGGTACCCCGGGTTCGAATCCCGGTCTCACCGCAACCTTTTTTAAAAGCCCTCGTTAAAGGTTGAAAGAGTAGAAATGAAAAACATTTCTCAAAAAATTGAAAGGCTCGCAAGTATTTACCTGCGAGCCCTTCAATAGAAGGGTACGGGGTGTAGCGCAGTCCGGTTAGCGCACCTGTTTTGGGAACAGGGGGCCGCAGGTTCGAATCCTGCTACCCCGACCGCACCAAGGAGTGACATTGCAAAATGTCGCTCCTTTTTTTTGCCCAAAATTCAAAATCGTTACTCCATAAATATTTCTACCAATGGGCTTACGCTTGCAGGCTCATCGAAATAGCAAAGGTGGTGGCAGTCAACATCAATGAGGATGACCTTGCCCTGCGGCAGCAACTTAATACTATCCACACTCACAGCTAGGTCATTCGGAGCATCACCATAAAACAGCTTGCCGCCCAGCCCGAAAACCCAGTCCATCAGCTTTTTCTTATCGGCATTGTTGGTCAGGAACTTGTCCAGATGTCCCGCCAGCACATGGCAGCGCACCCCGCGCAAATCCCCTTTGTTCAGGTTTTTGATAAAATCGCTGTCCTCGCCCATTTGCGCCAGCGTATGGGTCACGGCCTTCGATTTTTGCAGAACGCCCAAGACCGTAGCCGCAGCGGCCAGGCCCCAAGGCAGGTTGACCAGCAGTGTGAGCACGGGAATCGCATAGTCCCGGTAGGTCGTGATTTTAGAAATGGCCGAGCCGCCGTTGGGCGTACCCGCCAAAACGAGGTGCTTCACTACTTGCTCGCCGCCCAGGTTTTGGATGAAATAACGGCTCACCAAGCCGCCCATCGAATGCGCCACGATGGTGATTTGCTTCCCGCTTTCGGCGCTGATGCCCGCTTCCAGTCGCAGCAGTTCCTCCAGTTTGCTGGCCGTCGTTTCGATGGGCGTGTTCAGGTTTTCATAGTCAAAAGTCAGCACGAGGTCGAAGGGCTTGCCCTTTTCTCCTTTTTTATTGACCAGTTGCTGCGCAAAAACGGCCATGCCTTCCGTATCGCCGATGATGCCGTGGATGAGCAGCACGATGTTTTTGGCCTTGCCAACTTTCTCCATCAAGCCTTCCGAGCGGCGCTCCGGTTTGCTGCCGCTGTAGTCCACCCAGCGCAGGTACTGCACCTTGTCCTTGCGCAGCACCAATTTCAGGAAGACCATTTTCAACGCCTTGCCGAGGCTTCGACGGTGGTCTTCGGTTTCTGGCAAGTGCGAGATGCTCACGAGCGCATTGCCATTGTCCATCCGCTCCGCAATGCCCACGGGTACCAGGTGCTCGCCGTCGAAAGTCAAAGACAGTAGCGACTCCTCCAGTTCGTCGGTATTTCGCAAGTTGGCGGCGATTTCCAGTTGCAGCGGGTTGTCGGCAAGGCTGGCCTCGTTTTGCAGGTCGGTCAATTCGAGCATGTTGGCGGGGGCGGTGTCCCGTGTGCCGCTGCCAAACTGGAGCATCTCCACGCCCGAAAGCCTCGCCAGTTCATTCACCACGGCCATCGGCTCCACGCTGCGGCTGCCCGAATGCACCGGCACTAGCCCAACGCCGGAACGGAAGGTCGGGTGCGCCAGTATTTTGATGAAATTATTGGCCAAGGAAATGACTTTCGCTCCCACGCCCGGTGCCTGGCCCACGCACTGGACTTTCAAGTTAACGCTGTACCAATCGTGCAGGTCGCCTTGTGGGGCCTCGTCGTTTTCACTGAAAATATCAATCCCACTGCGGGTGCCCGCAAGCTGTTCGCCCCTGACGCCGAGCAGGTCTCGGTTTTTCCAAAAAGACAAGGTCTCGCCCAGCTTGAAAGTGTTCTGCTGTTCCAGCAATTCCGGGTGGATGGGCTTGTTGCTCACAATCAATTTCAGGATGCTAGTCTCCGCCTGTCCGTTGTTCAGTTGGAAATTGGCTGGTGGCAAGGCGTTCACCGTGCTGTTGGCTGGTATTTCATCGTTGTACGCTTTGATGAGCCGATAATTGCTGCTCCCAAAAAACAGGGCGCAGTGCCGGGGCTTGCCAGCGTTGTTCCTGATTTCGAGCTTGAAA
>JALOMF010000449.1 GCA_025455635.1 Saprospiraceae bacterium
CCAGCCTTCGTCGCTGAAGTCGAGGCCGATGAGCTGGGCAGGGGTGTCGTTGCGCAAGCAGGCTAAAAAGCTCGGCTTGCCGCAGCCGACATCCAGAATTCGGCTCTGGGCGGTCAGGTCATGGTGCTTTTTAAGCCGATTTACCCTTGCTTGGTCAATGTTCCGCTGGTCTTGTTTCACGAAGGAAGCATATTTGCCCCAAGCCTCCTCCACCCGGTAGGGCAGGTAGGCGGCGGTGTAAAACTGACCCAGTTCCGCCTCCGGCACACGGGGGTTCAGGAACACCAGCCCACAGTCTTCGCAACGGTCGAAATTGTATTTTACGGGCAGGTGCTCGTGCATCATGGCCGGGGTCTGCACGAAGGGCTGGTGGTTGCCGGAATTGCAGGCGAGGCATCGGGTCAGTTGTTCCATCAGCGGGTTACGTGGTTGACCAATGAGCGGAGAAACGGCGGCCAAGGGAAGCCCACCATGATGGCCAGGTCTTCGGCAAAGCTCGTTTGGTCGTCGAGGTAGGCGAAGATTTGCTGCACCGGATACTTGTCGTACATGATTTCAAAAAGCTTTGGCCCCAAGTGGTTCTGGCGGTTCAGGACATCGAGGAAAAGGGCGTCGTATAAGCGGAATTTCGGCGAAATCAAACCCTGATTGGCTGGCCTTCCCGCCTTTAGGTTTTCGACGATTTTCCTCGAATTTCGCTCGCAGTTCTTGAAGGAATACCCCGTAGAAGGCTTCACCCATCCCCCGCCCGTGCCGATGCGGACATGCTTGCCCTCCGAGTATTTTTCAAAAGGAAAATCGCTCATCGGAATCACGCCCTGCTCTTGTTCCAAGATGTCGAAATCCGGGATTTTCAGTACGTCGCTGACATAGCGATGCAACATGCGGTCATAGTCACCGTGGTTCAACAATTCTGGCGTGAACAGCGTGAACTCCACCAATGCCTCCCGTTTGTTCAGCGGCAGCACATAGGTGAAACTCGTGGCCTCAGGCCAAAGCAGCCGAAAGTCCATCATAGTGAAACGGTTCGTGTCGAACCTGTCTTCCGGTGTGCGTATGACCCAGCCCTTGAAATGCTGCAAAAGGCGGGTGTATTTGTCATTTTTCTTGAAAAAATCTTCGGGGATGCGGCTGTCAAAGACGTGGCCTGCGGTATAGCTGGCCTGCCCGCAGTTTATTCGGATGGTGTCGCCGTTCTCGACCGATTGCACCTCCCCGTTCACCCAATGGAAAAGCGGGCTTGCAGCGATTTCCCGCTTCGCAAATTCATAGAAGTCAATGGCCCGCAGCATTTTGTAGCGGTATGGCGGCAAGGAAAGCGGGATGGCTTTTTCCTGGGAGAAAAAATCGCCCTGCGACCAGCTTTGGCGGAGCAGATTGTCCCATTTCCCACCTTCTTTTTCCCAAAAACAAAAAGTGCGGTCGTTTTGGTCCTTCGCCGTTTTCTCAAGGATGAGGATGCGTTTTTGCTGGAAAAAAGGCTCGTCCCGCATGGCGAGCGCAAGGTGGAGGCCCGCCGCCCCTGCCCCGATGATGGCGATATCAAAATTGGTAGATGACATAGAAAAAAGCGAAAAATACAGCTTGTGAGGCAAAATGGTGCACCGGGAGCGGATTCTTTCCTTCGGGCAAGTCTTTTTGCGCCAGCACCTGCATGATGAAAGAGACCAAGAACCAGTCCACGAAGTTTCTGAGTGGGGCACGGCCAGCCTCCCAATGCCAGAAATCGAAGACCGGGGCGATGGGTTCGATGAAGAAATCGAGTGCCACCATGAGTATTGCTCCGCAAAATGGGGCCAGCCATTTATGACCGATAAAACGCTTGCAAATAGTGGCGGTAAGGAAGGTCAGCACCACCCAGTTGATGCCAATCAGCAAGGGTACGCCAAACAGTTTGAACCCGAGGTTTTCGCCGTACTGATAGGTGCCGAAAAGCAGGCCCGTGTTCACGCCCACGACTTCCACGCCCATGCCGATGAGATAAACCAGCGACCAAATCAGCAGGCTTCGCCAACCATTTTTCATCGGGAAATTCCAGTAGAGCAAACCCAGGCCTAGCAACAGGTTGAACGGTGTTTTGGGCAAAAACCAGTCGCCCTGGCCAAGCCAAATACCAATCATGCCGGAGATGGTGACCAGCCAAATGGCGAAAACGGAAACCTGTATTTTCCCGAATTGCGGTGGGAAAACTAATGCGTTGTTCATGACTCAGCGATGATTAAACCTGCCGTGATTTTGGCGGAAAGCAGGCACAGCGGAATGCCTCCGCCCGGGTGTACGGAGCCGCCGCAGCAGTATAAATGATTGATTTTATTGGAAAAATTGGGGTGGCGCAAGAAGGCCGCAAACTTGGAATTGCTCGCTGCGCCATACAGTGCGCCCCGGTAGCTGCTCGTCCGCTGCTCAATCAGCGGTGGCGTCAGCACATCCTCCGCTTCGATGAGCGGGGCGAGGTCGGTGCCCAGCAGGCGGTTGACTTTGGCGAGGATGTCGTGGCGGGCCTGCGCCACCAGTGCCTCCCAGTCCTGCCCGTAATCGCCGGGGGCGTTTATCATCACGAACCAGTTTTCGCAGCCCAGCGGCGCATCGCTTGGGGCTTCTTTGCTGGTGATGTTGAGGTAAACCGTGGGGTCGTTGAAGAGGGTTTTGTGCTCGAACAAATGCGCAAACTCCGTCCGGTAGTCGCCGCTGAACAGGATATTGTGCAGGTCCAATTCTGGGAAGTTTCCACGAACGCCCCAATAGAAAATCACCGCCGAACTGGAGCGCTCTTGGCGCAGGGTGCGCTCCGGGTGCGGCTGGTCGGGCAATAGTTTTTTATATGTGGAAAAAACGTCCATGTTCGACACGACCACATCTGCAAGATATTGGTTATCAGCCGTTTGTATGCCAGTGGCCCGGCGGTTTTTGACCAGAATCTGCGACACTTTTTGACCAAAATGAAACTGGATGCCCTGCCGCAAAGCCAGCTCGTAGAGGCTGGTGGTGATGCTGTGCATGCCTCCCTTCGGAAAATAGGTGCCCAGGTGCAACTCAAGGTGCGGAATCATGCTCATGATGCCCGGCGTGCGGTAGGGCGACGAGCCGTTGTAGGTGGCGTAGCGGTTGAACAATTGGACGAGGTGCGGCTCGCCGATGGCCGATTCGTTGAGGGAATGGAGGCTAGTGCCAATGTCCATCTTCGACATTTGCGCAAGGGCCTTGAGCGTGTCCACGGAGAGGTAGGTGCCGATTTTGTGCAGCGATTTTTCAAGAAAAAGCGGGGCGGTGAGGTCGTATTTCCGTTGGCCGTTTTTCAAATAAGCCAGCAACGACGCTGGTTCTACGCCAAACTTTTCAGCGGCTTCCTTCGCAAAAACCTCCCGGTCGGCGCTGACGGTGAAGCGGGCACCGTCTTCCCAAAAATAATTGCAGACTGAATCCTTGCGGTGATATTGGAAAAAATCGGCAGGTCGCTCACCAAACAGCCCGAAAAGCTCTGTCACCAATTCCGGCATGGTGAACAACGAAGGCCCAGCATCGAAGCGGTAGCCGCCCAATACGAAAGCATGGAGCTTGCCGCCGGGGTAGTCGTTTGCCTCAAAAACGGACACGTCCATGCCCGATGCCCGCAGCCGCAAGGCAGTGGCGATTCCGGCTATCCCGGCCCCGATGATGATGGCAGAAGGCATTTTTTTGTTAAAATAGCTGATTTTGTATAGCGTTAGGTACAATGCAGGAAGGGGGAAATGGTTTTTGGGACGGGTAGTTTTCGGTGTTTTTTTTGATTGGGGACTTGCCCGCACAAAATCACGAAGAGGCATTAAAATTGGGATTGTTTTTGTCGAGAACTCTGGAAGTTTCCTTAAACAAAAAACCACTTGGCATGTAGTTTAGCTATTTCGGCTAGACTTGATGACCGGGTAGCTGTTGCGAAGGTTGTGCATTTCTGGACAGGTGAATAATTTCGACAATGAAACGAAACAAGCATGGTTTTTACAAAAGAAAATCCAATTCTGATAATCGGTGCGGGCATGGCTGGCTTATCCGCTGCGCAATGTTTGACTGCTGCCAACCTTCCGACGATAGTTTTGGACAAA
>JALOMF010000450.1 GCA_025455635.1 Saprospiraceae bacterium
ATGCCCTCCCACATCGGCTTCGAGAGTGCCATCGGTGCCGACTGCTGGACGCTCACCCGCAGCCTCGTGGCGGAAAACTCGCCGTACTACGAGACAGGGGCGAAACTCTCGTTTACCAACAAAAATGAAAACCTGACCGTGGCCACCCTGCTGCTCAACGGCTGGCAGCGTACCCACCGTCCGAACGGCTACAACAAGCCCGCCCTCGGCCTGCAACTCAATTACAAATTGACCGACCAACTAACGGTGAACTATTCCAATTTCATCGGCTCCGACAAGCCGGACGATGCGGACGTGCAGCGCATTTACCACAATTTTTATGCGCAGTGGCAGGGCAAGGACTGGGGCCTAACTGCCGGAGTGGATTCAGGAAGAGAGGGCGACCTAGGCAATTGGTGGACGCCCGTGTTGCTGCTGCGCTGGGAGATGGCCGAGGACTGGCGCTTGGCGGGCCGCCTGGAGTATTTCAGCGACCCCGACCAGGTGCTCGTGTCCACAGGCACACCGAACGGCTTCGAGGTGACGGGCGCTTCGCTCAACCTCGACCACCGCCTCAACGACTATGCACTATTGCGCTTCGAGGGGCGACATTTTAATGCCAAAGATGAGCTGTTCATTGACCGTGGAGCTGGTGCTACAACTGGCAATTTTGCGCTGGTGGCGGCGCTGTGCGTGAGGTGGTGAAAGCAATCCTTTGCAGCTCGAATGACTTGGATGGTTTTGTGAAAAATCTGGCGAAACTTTCCCCTATCTTTGCGCCCAATTTTTTTCAAATATATCCAAATTATGCCGACCACGACCGCCAGCCCAATCAAGTTCAAAAAAGGCAAACTGAGCACCGATACCCTGCTCAAACTCTACCGCCGACTGCTGAAACCCCGCATGATTGAAGAGAAAATGCTCATCCTGCTGCGACAGGGGCAGGTCTCCAAATGGTTCAGCGGCATCGGGCAGGAGGCCATCGCCGTGGGCGTCACGAGCGCCTTGCTGCCCGACGAACTCGTGTTCACCCTGCACCGCAACCTCGGCGTTTTCACGGTGCGGGACGTGCCTTTGGCCACCTTGTTTTCACAATGGCAGGGCAAAAAAAGCGGCTTCTCCAAAGGCCGTGAGCGCAGCTTCCACTTCGGCACTTTGGACTATGGCATCGTGGGCATGATTAGCCACCTCGGCCCGCAGTTGGCGCTGGCCGACGGCGCTGCCTTGGCGCACAAACTCAAGGGTGAGGGCAAGGTCGCACTGGCCTTCAGCGGCGAGGGCGGCACCAGCGAGGGCGATTTCCACGAGGCGCTGAACGTGGCCGCCGTCTGGGATTTGCCCGTTATTTTTATCGTTGAAAACAACGGCTACGGCCTGAGCACCACCACGAAGGAGCAGTACCGCTGTGAAAACATCGCCGACAAGGGCGTGGGCTACGGCATGAAATCCGTCATCGTGGATGGCAACAATATCCTCGAAGTTTACAACACGATAGACAAACTGGCTGTGGAAATGCGCAAGAACCCGCACCCCGTGCTGGTCGAGTGCAAAACGTTCAGGATGCGGGGCCACGAGGAGGCCAGCGGCGTGAAGTACGTTCCGAAGGAACTCCTAGAAGAATGGGCAGTGAAAGACCCGCTCGACAACTATGAAAAATTCCTGCTGGAGGAAGGCGTTTTGGACCATGAAACCGTGAAGAAATTCCGCAAGGAAATCAAGGATGAGATAGATGCGGCATGGAAAATCACCGTTTCAGAGCCTGAAATTGAACCAAATACGGAGGAGGAACTGGGGGATATATACGCTCCAATGCCAATTACCGACGTCCCCAATCCGCAATCCGCAATCCGCAATCCGCAATCAGAGCGCCGCTACATTGACGCAATTTCCGACGGCTTGCGGATTGCGATGCAAAAACACAGTAACCTCGTGCTGATGGGCCAAGACATTGCCGATTACGGCGGCGTTTTCAAGATCACGCAGGGCTTCATGGAGGAGTTCGGCAAGGAGCGGGTGCGCAACACGCCCATTTGCGAGAGCGCCATCATCGGTGCGGCTTTGGGGCTGAGTTTGAAAGGTTTCAAGTCAATGGTGGAGATGCAGTTCGCCGATTTCGTGACCTGCGCCTTCAACCAAATCGTGAACAACCTCGCAAAAATCCACTACCGCTGGGGCGTGCCCGCCGACGTGGTGGTGCGGATGCCGAGCGGCGGCGGGGTAGGGGCGGGGCCGTTCCACTCGCAGACCAACGAGGCGTGGTTCGTGCATACGCCCGGCCTTAAAGTGGTGATTCCGAGTACGCCCTACGATGCCAAGGGGCTGCTGTTGGCGGCTTTTGAAGACCCAAACCCCGTGATGTATTTCGAGCACAAGGCGCTGTACCGGGCCATTTCCGAGGAAATCCCGGACGGCTACTACACGGTCGAAATCGGCAAGGCGAGGGTGGCAAGGGAAGGCTCGGCGGTGAGCGTCATCACTTACGGCATGGGCGTTCATTGGGCGCTGAAAGTTTGCGAAGAAGAAGGCATTGACGCCGACATCATTGACCTGCGCACGCTCTTACCGCTTGATTATGAGGCGATTACGGCGACGGTGAAAAAGACCAACCGGGTCGTCATCCTGCACGAGGACACGCTCACGGGTGGCGTGGGCAGCGAGCTGTCGGCTTGGATTTCGGAGCACCTGTTCGAGCACCTCGACGGCCCCTTGCTGCGGGCTGCGGGGCTGGACACGCCAGTGCCGTTCGCCATTCCATTGGAGCAGAATTACATGCCGGTGGAGCGGTTTAGGCAGCAACTCAGAAAACTCGCTTCGTATTGATAGCCAATGCATTACCTTTGGCAAAAACTTGCACTGCATGATAAACCGCATCGTCATAGACAATTTCAAGTCCATCCGTCATCTGGATTTGGAGCTGAAGCCGCTCAATGTGCTGATTGGGGCGAACGGGTCGGGGAAGAGTAATTTGATTGGTTTTTTGGAGATGTGGCGAAAGTTGTTTGAAGGACATCTTTCTGGGTTTTTTACTTACCGTGGGGGCGCGGAGTCAATTCTTCATTTTGGTACAAGAAAATCAGATTTTTTAGGATTTTCTATATATTTCAATGAGCCGTTAATTGAATATAGCTTGAAGTTAAGACCACACCAAAATTTTGCCCCCACACTATTGCCAGGATTGTTAATTGAGTCAGAGCGAATCATCGACCTAGCTACCAACCGTATTCTATCTGAAGGGGTTAATGAACCGTATGTTTTTGAATCAAAGTTCTTTAAAGATGAATCCAATCGAAAGCCTTTTGAGGCCTTAAATGATATTGGAATCTATTACTTTGAGACTTCCTCACCTTGGAAAAGTGGATTTCATCCTTTCACTGGTTTTTCTTTTTTGGAAGACAATCGGTCATTCAGAGAAAATGCAGACAACCTACCTTCATTTTTATATTATCTACAACAAAAGCATTCAAAAACCTTTAATCGGATTGAGGCGACAGTCAGGTCAATAGCTCCTTTTTTTGAAAAATTTGATTTATCTCCGAGCATAATAAATGAAGGGCGAATTGAATTAGTATGGAAGCATGAAGGCTCAGACAATTATTTCAATGCTAACCATCTATCGTCAGGTTCGTTTCGGTTCATATGTCTGGCAACTCTTTTGCTCCAACCAAACCCTCCCAAACTCATCGTCATTGACGAACCAGAACTTGGCCTTCACCCTTTTGCAATTGGAAAATTAGCTGCTTTAATTAAAAAAGCCTCCAACCATACCCAATTAATCATTGCGACTCAATCACCTGCGTTGGTTTCAGAATTTGATCCAGAAGACATAATCACAGTTGATTGGAAGGATGGCCAATCAACCTTTCAACGCCATACTACTGAGGAACTTGCGATATGGCTTGAAGATTATTCAATGGGGGAAATCTGGGACAAAAACATAATAGGAGGCCGACCATGAAAAGACTATTGTTCATCGTGGAAGGTAGCTCTGAGGAGGAGTTTATCAAACAGGTACTCGCACCATATTTGTTGGGGTTTGGCATTTATGATGCCCGGCCAATGCAAATCCAAACAAGCCAAGGGCAAAAAGGCGGCTTTGTGA
>JALOMF010000451.1 GCA_025455635.1 Saprospiraceae bacterium
GGATGCCCATCCCGACTATTTCTCCACCCAACTCGGCGAGGAACTGGCGGCAAACTGGGGCGCAAAAACCGCCCGCATCCAGCACCACGAGGCACATTTTGCAGCGGTTTTGGCGGAAAACGATTTGCTCCGCTCCCCCGAACCCGTGCTCGGCATCATCTGGGACGGCACGGGCCTCGGCTCGGATGGGCAAATCTGGGGCGGTGAGTTTTTCCTAAAAGCAAAGTCAGGCGGTGACTCCAAGTCACCGCCTGACTTATCAATAAAACGGGTCGCCCACCTCGACAATTTCGACTTTCTCCTCGGCGACAAGATGCCTAGGGAACCCCGTATCTCCGCCCTCTCGCTGTGCAAAGGCATGGCCGAAGCGGAGTCGGTTTTGGTGACAAAATTCACCCCGAACGAATGGTCTTTGTACAATCGTTTGCTCCGCAATGGCAGCACCTTGCAGACCAGCAGCATGGGCCGCTTTTTCGATGGCGTCGCCAGCCTGCTCGGCCTCGGCGATGTGCAAAGTTTTGAGGGAGAAGCGGCGATGCGGTTGGAACAAGCAGCGACTCGGTGAGGGGCATTCTTGCAGGTTTAAAAAGCGGCGTTCCAACCGAGCAATTGGCTGCCCAATTCCACGCTTCGCTGGTGCATGGAATCCGGCTCATTGCACAGCATTGCAACGCCAAAAAGCTCGCCTTCAGCGGCGGCGTCTGGCAAAACGGGCTGCTCGTTGACCTTGCAATAGAATTGCTCGGCGGCGATTTCGAGCTGTTTTTTCACCGACAAGTTTCACCGAATGACGAATGCGTTTCTTTTGGGCAACTCATTCATCATTTTGAAAATACTAAGTCGGGGCAGCACCGAGCGTCAAATCCTTTGTCACGGCCCGGCGGCGGCCATTTGAAAATACCTAAGTAGGGGCAGCGCCCCGAAATATTTGTAGGCATTTTGACCCAAATTTTCCTTTGAGGGGCAGCGCCCCGGAATATATTTCGGGGCGCTGCCCCTTAAAGAAAAGCTTATCCAAATTTTCTACAAATATTCCGGGGCGCTGCCCCTATTTTAATAGCTGTTAAGTACCCACTTGAAATTAGTTGAAATTGAGAAATTTGTAGAAATTATTGACAATCAAACAGTTGTGCCATAATTTCCTAATTTCTTAATATAAACTAATTTCCACGAAGTACTTATCATTCGTAAATAAAGAAACCTATGTGCCTAGCAATTCCCGGTAAAATCAAGTCCATCGAAAGCCAGTACGACGGCTTGGTGCGGATGGCAAAAGTCCAGTTCGGCGGCATCGTGAAGGAGGCCAGCCTCGAAATGTTGCCAGCGGCAAAAGAAGGCGACTACGTGCTCGTGCATGTGGGCGTCGCCATCAGCCTCGTCAATGAAGAAGAGGCGCAAAAGACGTTCGAGTACCTGCGGGAGATTGGGGAGTTGGAGGAGCTTATGCCGCAGGAGTAATTTGGTTGAATTGGGTAAATTAGTTGAATTGGGTGGGGCCTACCTAATTCAACTAATTTACCCAATTCACGCTTTACCCTTCGACATTTGGGTTAACTGACGCCCCAACCAATTCAACCAATTTACCAATTCAACCAGTTCAACATGAAATACATCACCGAGTACCGAGACCCGCACCTCGTCGAGCGATACCTCGCCGAGTTGCACCGCATCACCACCCGACCGTGGACGATTATGGAGGTCTGTGGCGGGCAGACGCATAGTTTGGTGAAAAATGGCATCCTGCAATTGTTGCCATCCCAAATCACGATGGTGCATGGCCCCGGCTGTCCGGTCTGCGTGACGCCGCTGCACTTGATTGACAAGGCGGTGCATTTGGCGCTCGAAAAAGGCGTCATCCTTTGTTCCTACGGCGATATGCTGCGGGTGCCCGGCTCCAAGATGAGCCTGCTCGAAGCCAAAGCAAAAGGGGCGGACGTGCGCGTTCTATACTCCCCGCTGGAAGCCGTGAAAATCGCTGCCGAGCACCCCGACCGGGAGGTGGTTTTCTTCGCAGTCGGCTTTGAAACGACAGCTCCGGCCAATGCGCTTTCCGTGGTACATGCGCACCGGGCAGGGGTAAAAAACTATTCCATCCTTGCCTCGCATGTGCTCGTGCCACCTGCCATGGAAGCAGTCTTGGACGATGAAGAAGGCATAATCCAAGGCTTTTTGGCGGCGGGCCACGTCTGCACCATCATGGGCATGGACGAGTACTACCCCATCGTGGAGAAATATAAAATCCCTATTGTCGTCACGGGCTTCGAGCCAGTGGACTTGGTGCAGGGCATCCTCATGGTGGTGGAGCAATTGGAAAAAGGCGAGTACCGCTTGGAGAACCAGTACAGCCGGGTCGTGCACCCGAACGGCAATCCAGAGGCCCGCAAGGTGGTCGAACAGATTTTTGAAACAACCGACCGGGAGTGGCGGGGCGTTGGGAACATCCCCAACAGCGGCTGGGAAGTGCGGCCTGAAATGGCGGCTTTCAATGCCAATTTGAAGTTCCATGTCAACATCGAAAAAGCCGAAGAGAACAAGGACTGCATTGCCGGACAAGTGCTAAAAGGGCTGAAAAAGCCACACGAATGCCCCATGTTCGGCAAGGGCTGCAACCCGCAAAACCCGCTTGGGGCACCGATGGTGTCGTCGGAGGGGGCATGTGCGGCGTATTATCATTTTTCGAGGGTGGCGGAAGAATTAGCGGTTTAGAGAATTCAACACGGAGGCACGGAGACACAGAGGGACACTTAGTTAGCTCGTGTTTCTCTGTGTCTTCGTGCCTCCGTGTTAAAACTATTATGAGCGAAAAAATCAACATACTGAGGGCTTCTTGCCCTATGCCGACTCTCGACTTCGACGTCATCACGCTCGGTCATGGCAGCGGCGGCTTGCTGATGAACAAGCTGCTGGACAGCGGCGTGTTCGACGTGCTGAAAAACGACCTGCTCGACGAGCGGCACGATGGGGCGATTTTCGAGATGCCAGCGGGCAAAATGGCCTTTTCCACGGACAGCTATGTGGTGTCGCCCGTATTTTTTCCCGGTGGCAATATCGGCGAACTGGCGGTGAACGGCACGGTGAACGACCTCGCCATGTGCGGGGCTGCGGCCAAGTACCTTTCGCTCGGTTTCATCCTCGAAGAAGGACTGACCATGCAGGCATTTTGGGATATTTTGATTTCGATAAAACACGCTGCCGAGAAGGCGGGCGTGAAAATCGTGACGGGCGATACCAAAGTGGTGGAACGGGGCAAGGGCGACCAAATCTTCATCAACACCAGTGGCATCGGGTCGGTACACCCTCGGGCGGACATCGCCATGCGGCGGGTGAAGCCGGGCGACAAAATCATCGTCAGCGGCAATATTGCCACGCACGGCATCGCCATCATGTCGGTGCGGGAAGGGCTGGAATTCGAAACGACCATCGAGAGCGATACCTGCAACCTGAACCATACGGTGCTGGCGCTTTTGGATGAATTCGGCGAGCAAGTCCACCTGCTGCGTGACCCCACGAGGGGCGGCGTGGCGTCCGTCCTGAACGAAGTGGCCCGTGACGCCAAGCTCGGCGTGGAGATTCACCAAAAGGCAATCCCCGTCATCGAAGAGGTCTATGGCGCTTGCGAACTGCTGGGGCTTGACCCACTCTATGTGGCCAACGAGGGCGTTTTCCTCGCCATCGTGGAGGCTGCCATTGCCGATGATTTTTTGAAAAAACTTAAAACCCTCGAATACGGCGAAGCTGCCGCCATCATCGGCGAGGTGGTGGAGGCACACCCCCGGCAGGTCATCATGCACAGCCATATCGGTGGGCGCAGGGTGGTGAACATGCTGGTGGGGGAGCAGTTGCCGAGGATTTGTTGAGACATCCACGCCGCTTTTGTCATCCCATTAGGGAACCGTGCACGTCATGTGGGCGAACGTGACTTCCCTTACGACGTGGACGGTTCCCTAAGGGATGACAAAAGGGGCGCACACCGAGGCGTGGACAGATTGGCTTCGCCAATGACCAAAAAATAGACGATGTCAGAAGTCCTAAATATCACATTGAAGAAAGCCGCCCCACCCAATGCGGGCGAGGCAGTTGCATTGCAACCATTGGCTGCTTCGCAATGGCTGTTCCGGGGCGACGAGGGGAACCCGTTCTTGGCGCCACGAGGGGTTTTTATGAAAAACGGCAGCCTTTTCGTCAGCGATACGGGGCAGAACCGGGTGTTCATCTGGCACCATTTGCCCGAAGGGCAGACGCACCAAACGCCGGACGTGGTGCTGGGGCAACTGGAGGTAGGCGACACGGGGCGCAACGCCGGGGCAGGCGTCACGGCGTCGAGCTTGCAATACCCATCGGGCATCTGGTCGGACGGGCAGCGGCTCATTGTGGCGGATGCCTGGAACCACCGGGTGCTCATTTGGCACGAAATGCCGACCCAGCATGGCCAACCCGCCGATGTGGTGGTCGGGCAGCAGGATTT
>JALOMF010000452.1 GCA_025455635.1 Saprospiraceae bacterium
TATTTTTACCCAATGGGGTTTCGTTGGATTCTATGGGTTTTACCCAATGTTATGGATTTCGCACATTTCTATGGGCGACACCCATAGCTCGCATATTGCACCCTTTCAGGGCTACGCATTTGACATAGCCCTGAAAGGGCGATATATATTAGCTATGGGTGAAACCCATAGAACCAATAAAGGTGAAACCCATTGAAAATGGGTTTCACCCATTTCATAGCACCAATTTCTTAATCCGCACCATAGGGCCGGGGCAGCTCTGCTCGTGGCAGTTCATGCAGGTGGCCACCATCGCCGTGTAGCGCTCTTGGGCCTCGGCTTGGGGTGCATCCCTCAGCGCCTTCATTGCCTCCACGTAGGAGGCCGCAAAATGCGGGTAATCAGGCCCCTGCATCTTCGCCGGGTCGGTCGCCTTGGCCGTCATGATTTTCTCGAAATCCACTTGGATGCTCACCGCCTCGCCTTTCTCGATTTGTTGCCGCACCCGCTCGCTGTCCTCAAACATCTGCCGCATGAGCAGCGCCAACTCGCTGTCGCCATTGGGGTTCAGCGGCTTGGAGGCCGTGCCGTTTTCGTTGGAGCAGGCTTGCCAGAGGAGCAGGCCGCAGAGGGGGAGTAATGCTAGGAATTTCTTCATGATGAATATACTATGGATAATGTTGTTTTTGATTTAAGATATAAGATTTAAGACGTACGATTTAAGATTTTTTAGTGCCGAGCCAATTTCCAAATAATTGGGAATACGCCCCAATCGCACATCTCCAATAAAAAATCTGCCAATCAATCTTAAATCTTAAATCATGTAATCTTAAATCTTAAATCAAAACCTTTTAAGAATTAATTACCTTACCCCCCGCTTCGCCTTCTCCACCTGCTTCCCATCCGCCAATATCCTCCGGCTGGCCCGGTTCTTCACCCGGTCGTCCACTTGGTCTTTTCGTTTCACAAAAAACCAATCGGCCTGTGCCTGCTCCTGCGTGAGCGTGACGGTGAGGTAGCCGTGGTGGTTCAGGTCGAGGTAGCGGAGGTGCGGGTTGTTCTTGCGTTTCTTGAAGCGGCGCTTGGCCTCCACGGTGATGAACCTCGGCACCACGTCGTCGAAATTGAACGAAGTGACGCTCGGCGTCACGAACTCGGCACCGACCACGCCCTTGCCCGTTTTGGGGTCGTAAACGTTGGGGTCGTCGGGGTTGCCCGTCAGCTCGAAGGCCCAGGAGGTGTGCACATCGCCCGTCACCACCACGATGTTTTTCAGGTTGTTTTTATAAATAAAATCAAAGATGGACTGCCGCTCCGCCGGGTAGCCGTCCCAGCGGTCGAGGCGGACGGAGGGCCTGCGGTCGAAGACCTTGCTGTCGTTCAACTGGCTGAAAATCACTTGGTTGCCGATGATTTGCCACTTGGCCTTGGAGGCCGCCATGCCGTTCAGCAGCCAATCCGTTTGCTGGGTGCCGAGCATGTGGCGGTCGGGGGAGTTCAGCGAAGGGTCGTCGAAGCCGACGGCCTGTTTGCTGCGGCCTTCGAGGCGGCCATCGAGCATCCAGAGTTCCGCCAAATTGCCGAAGGAAAAACTGCGAACGATGCTGCGTTCGGGGTTCTCCCGGATGGGCATCCACTCGAAATAGGCCTGCTTGGCCGTGGCCTTGCGGGTTTCCCAATCGGCGGTGGCCCGCTCTGGCCCGTCCACGGTGGCGTTGTTGGCGATTTCGTGGTCGTCCCAGATGACGATGAACGGGTGCATCCGGTGCGCCTCCCGCAGCTGCGGGTCGAGGCGGTACTGGCCGTAGCGGGTGCGGTAGTCCACCAGTTCGGTGCAGGTCTTGTCGGGGACGTGCTCCCGCACCCGGTTGCGCATCATCTTGCGGGGGCCGCCCCGCCACACGCCGCCCTCGTAGATATAGTCGCCGAGGTGCAGCACGGCGTCGAGGTCGTTGCGCTTCGCAATATGGCCGAAGGCATTGAAGTACCCGTTCTGGTAATCGGCGCAACTGACGACCGCCAACCGCAGCAGTTCCGCATTTTGCGAAGCCGTTCGGGTGCGCCCCACGGGCGAATACTTGCCCCCGTGCCCGAACCGGTAGTAGTACGTGGTGCCCGGCGTGAGGCCCCGCACGTCCACCTTCACGGTGAAGGCCGAATTGCGGTACGTGGCCTGCTCGCCCGACTGCACGACCTGGTGCAGCAGCGAGTCGGTGGCCATCTCCCAAGTGACCGACTGCGGCTTGTCGGTGTCCAAGAACAGCTTCGTCCAGATGACCACGGCATCGGGCAGGGGGTCGCCGCTGGCCACGCCAAACTCGAAGGGCGCTAGCTCCGGTGCGCCGAGCGCCTTTAGTTCGGGGTGGTACCAGGATTGGGCGTTCGTTTTTGCGAAGCACCATAAAAACAGGAAGGGCAAAAGGCGGTATGCGTTCATCTTCGGATTTTTGGCAAAGGTAAAAAATGGTGGGGGACATATTGGATGGGGTAATGGATTCGATGTGGTGTGGGATACGATTTGCGAACGGGATATGTGGGCGTACGGGATACGATGGGCTACACCCATCGCTAACATATTACGCCCTTTCAGGGCTATGTCAAACACAAAGCCCTGAAAGGGCGCAATATGTCAGCAACGGGTGAAGCCCGTTGAACCCAAGCAACGGGTATGGCCCGTTGAACCTACGTCGTCGTGTGTAAAACGAAAAACCGTGAACGCCCCCAATTTTTGCATTTATTTTTACCTTGCGTCCGCTATCGGAACCATCAATACCTTAACTTAAAACACCTTCCTCCATGAAAAAACTGTTCACGCTCCTGCTGCTGGTGGCACTGCTGCCCCTCACCGTGTTGGCGCAGAGTAGCAAAAAGAAAAAAGGCACCACCATCTTGGCGTCCACGAACTTCAACTACTACTCGCCGCTGAAGCCCTACCATTTCCTGAGCCAGTCCTACACGCAGTACGATGACCTCGTGCTGAAGTTTTTCACGGCCAATTCCGGCGTGTTCAACATCCAAGAAGGCGACTCTGTGCTGATAAACCGCTCGTTGACCAGCAAGATGCCGAGCCAACTGGTGGGCCTTGGTGCGGGCGTACAGTTCAGGAAGCTCAATGGCCTGTTCCATGAGCTATCCCTGACCAAGCTCAGTTACAGCAAGACCTCCAACACGCTCATTTACGCTACGATAGACAGCATGGGGAACCCAGTCAACAGCCGCTCACTGGGCTACGACCAGAAAAACTTCGCAGTGGGCCTGCGCTACGAACTGGGCAAATACTTCGGGAAGCAAAAGGACGCCAAGCTGCGGTTTGGCCTCAGCGGCGGCATAGAGTCGAACTTTTACCGCTTCCAAAGCCTCCCGAAATCCATCAACGATAACCCGTTGAACGCCAAGCTCCTGACCCTCGACCTTGCCCTCATCCCGATGCTCTCCGCCAACCTTTCCAAAAAACTGGTGCTGGACTTCAAGGTGATTCCCAATTTCCTGACCGCCGACTTCGGGACGATGAAGGAGGAGAACCCCTCTTTTACCAAGCGCCAACAAGGCGGCATCCGCAACTACAAAAGCCCCGACATGACCTGGGCCTTCAGCATACAGCTGCGCTACGTGTTGAAGGAAGCCAAAAAGAAACGCAACGAGGGCGGGTGAGCCGACCCTGCCCGCACCGTTTCCTAAACAATACCTACCGTTCACCAACAATTTAAAACCGTTCCCTAAACAATGGTTTTTTCATTTTGAAATCACCGGAAAACACCATAGCTTGCAGGCTCCAAAAGCCATCAACGCTCAATTGTTTTTATATAAATGAAGAACTTGACCCCAATGACGGTTTGATGCTTACCTGAAGATTTTTTGCACACTAGAGGACATGGAGGGTTGACGGCGCTTGGTTCGGTGGCTTGGGCTGCCGATGACTGAACTGTTTTTCCGCTGACGGACGTTAGGACGGGGGCGGGGAAAGAGCTGGTTGTGGCAAGTGTTTGGGCTTGTTGGTTGTGGGCTGGCAAGAACTAAAAAGGGATGCTTGGCAGAATTGGTTCATAATCGTTAGTATTTAAAGATAAAAAAATGTCAAACAAAA